>CAZNRQ010000275.1:1163-5086 GCA_964574845.1 uncultured Bacteroidales bacterium | reverse complement strand
TGGCTTCGCTGATATCTCCGTGAGGAGTGGAAGTAGCATGTGCGTTGATATATTCAACCTGTTCAGGGGTCAATCCACCATCCTTAAGAGACATGCGCATGGCACGCTGCAAACCGTCGACATTGGATTGGGAAATATGCTCGCCATTGGACGAGAATCCATAGCCAATAATCTCTCCCAATATAGGAGCACCTCTTTTCACAGCTGATTCGTAACTTTCAAGAATGACTGTGGCGGCACCTCCGCTGGGGATTAAACCGTCGCGGTTCTTGTCGAACGGACGAGAAGCCTTGGTGGGTTCATCTTCTCTCACCGAGAAAGCACTCAGAGCATCAAAACTGCCCATGGAGAAAGGATTCACTTCCTGGGCACCTCCGCAAATGACCATATGCTGCAACCCCTGTTTGATAAACAAATATCCCATCCCAATGGAATGCGAACCACTGGCACAGGCAGCGCTGATGGTAAAGTTGATGCCTCGCAGTTTGAATATTACCGAAAGGTTCATGCTAACGGTGGAGTTCATGGCCTGGAAAATATAGCCTGAACCCAGCAACATGGTATCTTTTTTCTCACGCACTATATCGGTGGATTCTATAACAGCTTTCGAAGAACTATCGTTCCCGAAAAGTATTCCTACTTCGTTGGCGCCAAGATAATCCATATCAATGTTGGCCTGTTTCAAAGCTTCGAGGGTCGACAGGTAAGCATATTCGCCCTGTTCGGCGAGGCCTACCCTCAGACGACGTTCTATCAGACCTTTCAGATTAGGTTTTTCAACTATACCTGACAAAGCTGAACGGAAACCTATCTCTTTGCGTTCAGGAATAAATCCTATCCCCGATCGTCCGAGCATCAGGCTTTCCTTCACTTCGTCCTGATTTTTTCCTATACATGAATAAACGCCTAAACCTGTGATTACAACTCTATTCATTTTGATTTTTGATTTAAGATTTTTGATTTAAGATTAGGTGTAGATACCGCCATTAACTGAAATTACAGAACCGGTCACATAGGATGCCTTATCGGAAGCTAAAAAGCCAACCACTTCGGCCACTTCTTCTGCAGTTCCGAATCTACCCACAGGAATCATAGCCTTGAGCATGTTCTCGTCAAGATCCTTGGTCATATCCGTCTTTATATATCCAGGAGCAACAGCATTTACCGTTACGTTCTTTTTGCCTACTTCCTGCGCCAATGCTTTGGTCATTCCTATAACTCCCGCTTTGGCAGCCGAATAATTCACCTGACCCGGCAAGCCTTTGATACCCGATAAAGAAACCACATTCACAATGCGTCCGTATTTCTTAATCAGCATATCTTTCACCAAACGGCGGGTGAGGAAGAACAAACCATTCATGTTAGTGTTCATCACGTCGTTCCATTCGGCATTGGTCATCCACATCATCAGGGCATCTCTGCGTATGCCGGCATTGTTGATCAACACTTCTATATGCTGTTCGGGGTGTGAGGCGTACCATGCTTCGAGAGCTGCTTCTATGCTTTCCTGTTGCGAAACATCAAAGGGCATAAGAGCGCCACTGCTGCCTTTTTGCTTCACCAGTTCCAGAGTTTCAAGAGCGGCTTCTTCGTTGGATGAGTAGTTTATGAGGATATGATAATTCATTTCGGCCAACTTCACGCATATCGCTCTTCCAATTCCCCTTGAACCACCGGTAACCAATGCAATTTTCATAAGTCAATTTTATTTCTCTAAAAAAGTTTTTAAAATACTACAATTGAACTGTTTGAAATATCAATTTGCCCATTTGCAATAGCCTGCAAAGATAGAATAAGTTTTTTTAACAAAAGAATTTTTTGTAAACTTATGTTTTATTGTGCATTTGGAAGAATAATTTAAACTTATGCCACCAAGACACAAAGACATTAAATTCACAAAGAAGATTTTTTAGCCAAGAGCCACAAGCCATTGGCCGCACACTACAAAACTTTTGACAATAGAACCATTCAACAATTTAACCACATTACCCGCCTGAATGAGTTCACTCGGGCAAGGACACATAGAACACAATAGAGAGCACATAAGTAACCATCAAATTCCACAATTCCTTAGTTTGTGTATACTTTTCTTTATTTTTGGAAAAAAAACTTTATGAAGAGAATTCTACCCTTTTTCCTTATGGCGTTCGTCACACTGAGTGTTATTGCGCAACCTTCCATCAACTGGCAACATTCCTACGGTGGCAGCGATCATGAGTATTGCTGGAAAACTATTTCCACCTCTGACGGAGGCTATGCTTTTGTAGGCAATTCCGATTCGAACGATGGCGACGTGCTTTCGCAAAACAATGGTGGAACCGACCTCTGGGTGGCCAAGACCAATTCCACAGGAGTTATACAATGGTCTGTCCTTTATGGTGGAACGGCTGATGAAGAGGGACTGGATCTGGTGCAAACTTCTGACGGAGGCTACCTCGTGGTGGGTTATACCGACTCTAACGATGGGGATGTTACCGGGCATCATGGCAGCTCGGGTTATTCCGATGTTTGGGTGCTTAAGCTAACCTCTTCGGGAACCCTCAGTTGGAACAAATGTTTCGGTGGTTCTCAGGATGATAATGCCGTTTCGATTGCCAAAACCCAATCAGGAGATTTCTATATAGCCGGATCTACCTCCTCCAACGACGGAGATGTAAGTGGAAATCATGCTGTGAGTTATGGCGATTTCTGGGTTTTTAAAATGAATGCCACAGGAACCCTGCTCAGTCAAAAATGCGTAGGGGGAACCCAAGGCGAAGAATGTTACCGCATGATTGTTACTGCTGATGACGGCTGTCTGTTGGCGGGCCGCACCAGTTCATCGGATGGTGATGCCATCGGCTATCATGGAGGCTCGGATATGCTTATCTCCAAATTGAATTCTTCTCTGGCCTTGGATTGGTCTAAATGCTACGGAGGTACCGAAACCGAAGAATGTAACGATATTGTTCAGCTCAACGACGGCAGTTTTGCGGCTTTGGGATATTGCAGTACGCACAACAATGGAGACGTTACAGGCCATCACGGCTCTCAGGGCAGCGACGATTTCTGGCTATTGAAACTCACCTCTGCAGGTGCCATCAACTGGGCCAAATGCTTCGGAGGCGATGGCGACGATCAGGCAAATGGTCTTTGCAAAACATCGGATGGTGGTTTTGTAATGAGCGGACTCACCAATTCGACAAATGGCGATGTATCCGGTTTTCATAACGGAGGATTTTTCGAACCCGACATATGGGTAGCCAAAGTGGATGCAGCAGGTACCCCCGTTTGGCAGCGTTGTTGCGGTGGTTCGGGACAGGACGAGAGTTTCAATGTGATGGAAGCTTCCAACAATCACTATATAGTAACAGGCTTCACCTATTCGGCTGATTACGACGTAACCGTCAACCTGGGCAGCGCAGACGGATGGATACTTTATCTGGCCGGAAGCAGCGGTGTGGAAGAAAACACGGACCATAATGTTTCGGTCTATCCCAATCCTTTCAGCAATGAGATCAGCCTTACCCTTCCAGCCAATGTTGCCGCTCCTGAAAAGATCATAATTACCGACCTGATGGGTGCCGAAGTAATGGTAATAGACAATGCAGCATTACTAAGTGACAACAGCGTAAATACCACTGAACTGAAAGCCGGAATGTATTTTGTGGAGATCGTAGGTAAGGATTATAGAATGTTGAAAAAAGTAGTTAAGGAATAAAGGAGAAACCTAACTTTTAAGTCATACTGATCCGCCGATTGGTGAATACTGACCAAATTAAATGATTTGGATGATATTGATAATGTAAGGTCGAGGAATGCAATTCCCCGACAGTGGGGCATATAGCACTATATTAGTGTATTTTAGCATTGTGATGAAGATATCGAAAGCCTCTTTACATATCGACGATTCGATACTCAATGGTGACGATTCGATACTCAAT
>CAZNRQ010000275.1:0-1063 GCA_964574845.1 uncultured Bacteroidales bacterium | reverse complement strand
GACGATTCGATACTCAATGGTGACGATTCGATACTCAATAGCGACGATTCGATGCTCAATAGCGACGATTCGATGCTCAATAGCGACGATTCGATTGAGGATACCTCCAACAGAATTTAGACATTGACGGATTGATGTAAAACATTTTTGAATCGGATGAAGGAGTACGTTTGTCAAATGATGGCGTGCCCTCATCATGCGATGGTGCGTCTTCGTGTTGCGAGGGCAACCCGTGGTATAACTAAAGCACGCCTTTGCTGACAATTCAAAGTACAATTCAAGTAAAAAGACCTGCCTAAAAACAGGTCATTCATACCGCATAAAACAGGAAATTACTCTCTTGAGCACCCTTCCTGATAAATTTATATTTGTGTCTTTATTTTTCATTTCATAGGCTTGACAACAAATAACTTCAGAAGCAAACAAATTCATTCACCCAAATATACCTCATTTCAGGAAATTAATAATATCAAATTACAATTATGAAAAAGAAACTTTTACCCCTTTTGCTTTTCGTGGCAAGCATCAATATGGTGTCATTCGCCCAGGTCAATCTTACCGCCACTTTGGGGTCAACCAGCGCAAGCTATTCTACCTTAGGTGCGGCTTTTGCCAAAATCAACGACGGCACCCATCAGGGAGCCATCGTTATCACTCTCACGGCGGGTACTACCGAAAGTTCAACCGCCACCCTTTATGCCAGCGGTTCGGGCAGTACCAGTTATAGCTCGGTAAATATTTATCCTGTCGTAAGTGGTGTAACCATAAACGGAAATATGAACTGGCCGCTGATAGACCTCAACGGGGCCGATAATGTGACCATAGACGGAAGAGTCAACGCCACAGGTACCAACTCAGACCTGATTATAAGTAATATTAACACTGGCGGAGATTGGTACCATTTCGCCTCCACACTGCGCTTTGTTAATGGGGCAACCAATAATCTGGTAAAATATTGCACCCTGAAAGGTTCTTCTCACGATGGTAATTCGGGCATCATATGCTTTTTCACCAGCACAACCACCGGAAACAGCAACAACACCATCGACCACAATCAAATCAC
>CAZNRQ010000274.1:0-5089 GCA_964574845.1 uncultured Bacteroidales bacterium | reverse complement strand
CGCGAGGTGGTCAATTTGAACCGGCGCACACTGGATATTTAGAGCGTTTTTTCCAATGGCTGACCAAAAAGTTTGTTCCATCGGCCTGTGAACTCAAAGGCTCTATATTCAGTTTCGGCAAGCTGCTTAACAGTGATGACTTTGGATGAAAGGGATATCGGATTACTCGAATAATAATCGTGTAAGTCGTTTAATTTAGGGCTTGCGGCGGCAACAGGCGGTTGCAATTTCGACGGTTCAGGTTGGCACTCCCGCCTTGGTTGTTGCGGAATAGGCAAGGAAACCGCAGGTGATGGAACCATTCTTGTTTCATATCGCTGGACAAGGGCTATCCGCCTGTCCATTTCACGAAGTTGGGCAAGATTATCCGTATAATAAACGATTAATGCCTGTATTTTAACGATTATTTTTTGCAACCGTTCCTGTTTGTCAGCTTCACGAATATCCTTGGTTATACTTTTCAAACCCATACCCAAGCCAACACCAGCCGCACCGGAAAGCAATACCTGCCATCCCTTCTTGTATTTTGTCGCACCTAAAATTATTCCAGCCGTTCCACCTGCTGCCGGTATAATGATGCCATTTTCCATTTGAATTATTGCTTTTTCTTTTTTTAGTTTTTCAATTTCATTTCTTTGTTGATTGTACTTGTTTAGCAAGGCCAACCTGTGCTTCCTTAATCCAATGTATTCACTGGTTTCAACTTTTTCGGCCTTCATCACGACCTGTTCCGTAACCTGTTCGGCGACATTTGAAACACTTTCATCAACAACGCCCTTTAGTGTATCCATTAAACTCACTTCCGGCTGCATCTCCTCCCCCTTGTGCTCATAATGATGCCTTGACTTGCACCCGATATTACAGAAGCGTGCATCGCTCCTTTTTGGCTCAAATTCCGTATTACAATATTCACAAATTTTCATCACGTTGGTTTTTTTTATATTGTTAAGAAAAAGTGGCCTGCCCGAAGGCAGGCGCACGTTAATTTATACCTCATCGTCTTCTGTACCGATATTATCATCGACCCATTCCATCAGCTCGTACACGGCCTGCCTTTCATCGGGTTGGTAAAAGATATTAATAATGATGTTGTCATCTTCTTCGCCTTTGCCTGCAATTTCATTGCGAAGACCAGTTTCCTGAAGTAACTCGGCGAACCCGGCAAGTTCACTGGCGGGAATCTCGAAACTCTTTTTTTTCATGGGAATATTGTTTTAGTGAAATACGTGAAAATTATTTTTTCTATGGTGGTGGTTTTTCTCGCTTTTCTGCGTCCTTACGTCCAATGCCATGATAATACTCGAAGGCTCAAACGTTAAGGGAATTATTTTTTTTAAATATTACTAAATGTGCTACGTCCAAGTAAGTCCAACTTTGGACGTAAGGACGTAGGCTATTTTTTCATTTTTCATTTTTATATGTTTTTATATGATTGATATTCTGTTTATTAATTCATTTGGACGTACTGGACGTAAGAAAAGTATAAAAAGAGGTACACTCTCAAGGTGGTGGAAAAACGATGTATCTTGCCACTCCGCTTTTCCGTTCATGTCTTTCAGGTTCTACAGGTGAAAAATATCCTGAATACCTTGCATAGTTCCTCAACCATTCAGTGAACCTGCGCTGTTTCGCACCTTTTAGTTCCGCGAAATCCGGGCAGTCTTCGACAAATTTCAAATACAAGTCCTTTTTCTCATATTCAATCCCGGCCTTGATTTGTCCTTCACTAACCAAGCTATCCATGAATTCAACAAATTCAACGCTTGTTGTCTGGTGGAGCTTGCGCCTGTTCAGGTTTATTTGTACCGGGGTTATGACACCTTCAGCAAGGTAGGTTGCAATACAGCCAAGACAGAAGTTGTCAAATAGCTGCCATTGGCCATTATCCCAATCCCGAAAAAACCAATGCCCGAATTCATCTTCCGGGGAATAGTTCTCGCTATAATGGTCGGCAAACTCAAATTCAACTGCCCTGTCCTTCGCGCTTGCCCCTTCAATACGCAGGGTTTGGTTTGTTGAAACAATGAGTTTTGATTTAATTTTAAACGGTTTGGCGTTCTTGATGTCCACCACGATGCCCTCGGTGATATCGTTGAAAACGGTTTCAAAATCGAAATGCTTACGTACATCGTTCAGGTGGATAATCTGCGTGTCAAGATGTGCCTGTGAATACTTATGCTTGTTGGCAGGGTCGAAGTCCTTACCGTTTATCTCGGTATATTTTTTCAGGTAGCCCAGTGCCTGCCCCAACAGTGTCTTGCCTGTCCTGCCCGAAGGTGAATCAGATATCTTGCTGTCGGTAAAAACAACAGCCTTGAGCTTGCCGGCATAGAAACTATGCAACAGGTATCCAATGATGGTTCGTAAGGCATTAAACCGTTTCTCGTCTTTGCCGCAAATATTTAACAGGAAGGCCGAAAAATCGCCTTTGACATCCGGGGGCAAAGAATCAATGTCAACAGGTGCAAAATCTCTGTCAACGATTTGGTCACGCCATATAAGCCCCTTTAATTCTGTATAGGCCGATAGCTTGTACCCGCTGGATGTGCATTTGACAAAACCATTTCGATAATAGATATAACATTCGTCCTTGGTGTCATAATTGAACACGAACGGTTGCTTGGGCTTGAGAAGATTCAACCTTTTGTCGCAGAAATAATGCGAAGGGTTCCGGTAAATTTTGCCAATGATACTCTCTTTTGTTATGCCTTCTCCAAGGTTTTCAGGTAGTCCTTCGAGGTAGTTGATAAATGCATCCTGAATATGGGTGACGGATACTTCCTGTATTATTTGGTCTTGCACGCTGACAAATGAAAAGTTCATATCAATATCAAACCGTCTGAATCCAAGACCATACAACAGGTCAATCCATTTCATGTAGTCTATCTTGATATCCTTGAGTTGGCCGTCTTTATCATAAGAGGGCTGATAGAATTTTATATTATTCAAGGATGTCGCAGCAGGTATTGGCGGAATTGGACTGTTACTAACTTCGATAGAAGGAAGCAACTTGCCAGCTTTTTCAAAAAAGAAATCTATGCCAACCGAGTGGCTTCCGTCATGCAGGCACTTGAGATATTGGTCGCTACAGCTCTCATGGCTGTATCCGCCGTAAAACTTGCTTATCCGGTGGAAGTACTGCTCCCCGTCAGCGCCAAATTCATCTACAAACGCGAAGGCTAATTTTAACCAGTCCTCGTAGGAAGCAGTAAAATCGAGCTGTGCCGATTCAACCTTGCCTACAACATCTTCAACCTTTATCCTTGTTGTTTCATTTCTGGGAGGACTTTGCAATGTAGGCATTTCAAAAGTCGCCGCATCAGGATTGACATAAATATCAGGGTCAAACGAGTAAAAACAAAGGCGGCTTTCGTCTTTGACCTGTTCATCAATGGTTAACTCGTACTGCTTCAAGAAATATGTCTTTAACGCCTGAAACGCATCCTTATGGTTGCGTTCACCGGTATAGATAATACCTTTGATACCATTTCCACTTGGACTGACAAATAGAAGGTATAAATAAGGGTCTTGGCTAAGAACCTTTTTTATCGCTTCCGGGTTTTCAATTTTGTCGATGTCTATTTGCAAAAAATGAGTAAGACTGATTATGTCAGCCTTTTTGTGCCCTTTCTGACAGATGGCAGAAATAGTAACTGCCGGTAGTCCCTTTTTCAACTTACCTCTTTCATCACGGTCTTGAGTTCTTCTTATGCGTTCAATGACCGGCTTGATGCAGTTGCCGTTGACATCACCTGTCCTGATGGAGTTAATAAAATCATCGGCAGTAATAGTCTTGGGGGTTTTATCCCTGATGTTCTCAAAATGCGAAAAGATTATTTTTTTCATTCTCTCTTTTTTAAATTGCCAATTGGCGATGATGTAAATTCTTTTTCCTAAGGTAATTTTCAACTTCCGCTTCTGCTATGCGGCCATCGCTTGTGGTTAGTATCAAGCCTTCCTTAATGCGTTTGGTAATGGTAGCGTGAGCCACACCAAGCCTTTTTGCAATACTGTTCACCGTGTAGGTCTTGTCACGGTTCTTCTTTTTGAAGAAATCTTCCAATGCGGAAGCCATGAGCTCCTTCATCTCCATTCTCGTTTCTTTGTCCATCTTCTCCTTTTTTTTAATTTAATTTGTACTTTGTATCAATATTTATTTTATCTTTGTCAAATAAAACAAAAGCCATAAACGAAAACTGTAAATAAATATTTGGCAAATATACAAGTACCTTTTGACATTCGCAATGTTTATTTTTTACATAAGTAAGAATTTATGAACAATGAAATAGGTTTGAAAATCAAAGAGATCGCTGAAAAAAAGAATGTTTCTGTTAAGAACTTGGCAGATAGCATTGGCCGTACACGGCAGGCGATATATGATATCTACAGCGGAAAGGTTTCGGTAAACGTGGATATGCTAAATAAAATTTGTGGTGTTTTAGGTGTCCCGGTTTACACTCTATTTATTGGCGAATCTCAATTACCGCAATCCCAAGTTGAGTTAAAGAAAGTCATTAACTCCATTTTGGCACAGGTGATAAAGAAAAACTACGTTGAGAAACTCGCCATCAGGCAACTGATGATAAATATTTACACCAAGGCTTCCGAGGGGCATGGCTTGGTCAGCCTTGAGTTAAAGGCTGATAAAGGGGAAGGTCAGCCCGTCTTTCACGAGGTATATAAACCATTGAAGAATAAATTAACGGATAGCGAATTGAAAGATGCCGCCAACCTCATCTTCAAAAAATTCTTCACTAATATAAAAGAGATGGCTGACACGGCTGATTATGGAAAAATATTGGACGCATACATTGATGACCATTTCAAAGTGTAATCATTGCCTGTAGCCCTGATTATTATTGAAACCTATCGTTCCTTGAAGTTTTATTTGTATGTTTACACGTTAATTGAAAAGCGTGGCAGGAAAGTGATAGAGAAGCTGCCAGCTAAATGAATTACGGAATGATGATGTTTCACAATTGATTCACAATTTTTAAAATAAACTTTATAACAGATTGTCGATTAGCTACATAGTGCTTGAAGGTTCACAATCCCTACGCTCCACAGAAAAAAGTCGTAAGTCAAGAGT
>CAZNRQ010000273.1:0-5094 GCA_964574845.1 uncultured Bacteroidales bacterium | reverse complement strand
AACGAATAGTTTAAAATGATAAATCAAAAATCGCAAATCTTAAATTCCTAGATGAAACACTTCAAAGGCTTTGTCATAAAAGAGTTCTACCATATTTTCCGCGACAAAAGGACGCTGGCCATATTGTTTGTTATGCCGGTAGTTCAGATGCTGCTGTTTGGCTACGTGGTTACCAATGAGATCAAGGATGCGAAAATCGCAATTTTGGATCGTTCGCAGGATGCGGTTACCCGCAAGATTACCGACAAACTGGCTTCTTCCGGATATTTCATCATTGCAAAGGTCCTGACCAACGAAAACCAGATAGAAGAAAGTTTCCGCAACGGTTCTGTGAAGGAAGTCGTGGTTTTTGAAGCCAACTTTGCCGAAAAACTGCAAAGGGAAAACAAGGCTTCTGTCCATCTGATTGCCGATGCTTCCGATGCCAATACAGCCAACCTGATTGTGAATTATACCTCTGCTATCATCAACGATTATGTGAAAAAAGAAAACTCCACACTAAGCCTCCCCATGCAAATTGTTACGGAATCACGCATGCTTTATAACGAAGAGTTGAAAGGCGTTTTTATGTTTGTACCCGGCACCATGGCCATGATTCTTATTCTGATTTGTGCCTTACTGACCTCAGTCAGCATAGTTCGCGAAAAAGAACTCGGGACAATGGAAGTATTATTGGTATCACCCCTGAGGCCTCTTCAGATCATTATTGGCAAGGTCATGCCTTATGCGGCTTTGTCATTTGTAAATGTTATTACCATATTGTTGCTCAGCAATTTTGTATTTGGTCTGCCAATTCAGGGAAGCATAGCTTTGCTTCTGACTGAGAGCATGTTGTTTATCATCTTGTCGCTTTCCCTCGGAATATTTATTTCCACAGCAACCAATAGCCAGCAAACGGCCATGCTCATTTCTATGATGGGCCTGATGTTGCCAACTATTATACTTTCGGGCTTTATTTATCCTGTCGAAAACATGCCCATGATTCTGCAATGGGTTTGCCACATTATGCCTTCCACCTATTTTATTATTATTGTAAAAAGCATAATGCTGAAAGGCCTGGGAATTATGGGCGTGTGGAAAGAAACCATAGTTCTTGCAGGCATGATAGTGCTTTTTATTACCCTGAGTGTGCGTAAATTTAAGATCAGGCTCGAATAAACAACAGCAAAAGATAAACCCATGAGAACGATTTTATTCATATTACAGAAAGAGTTTTTGCAGATTCGACGCAACCGGGCCATGTTGCCTATGATTTTTATTATGCCGGTTATTCAACTGCTGGTAATGGTAAATGCCGCTACCCTCGAAATGAAGAATATCAGCATTTGCATAGTGGATAATGATCTGAGCAGTACTTCTCGCCAACTGACCAACAAATTTGGAAGTTCTCCCTTTTTCAAAGTGACAGCCAATACCTTTGACATGAACGAGGCCCGCAAACAGGTGGAAGAAAACAAGGCACAAATGATACTTAATATCCCTGCCGGATTCGAAAACAAATTGGTACGCGAGAACCGCTCTGAGATACAACTGCTTTTTAATGCCATCAACGGGACGGTAGCCGGAATTGGCAGTGCGTATGCCAATCAAATACTCATAGGATACAACCGCGATGTAATTGCAAAATGGATAGGGGTTTCAAAGAATATGCCCGGCAACAAATCGATTGAGACCATACCTTCTTTCTGGTACAATCCCGATATGAACTACAAAGTTTATATGGTACCAGCCATTTTGGTCATATTGGTTACGCTGATGGGTATGTTATTGGCTGCCTTGAACATTGTACGTGAAAAAGAAATGGGAACCATTGAGCAGATCAATGTTACACCGGTAAGAAAGATACACTTTATTGTTGGTAAGCTTTTGCCTTTCTGGATTGTCGCGCTGTTTATGTTGTCCTTCGGTTTGACTATCGGCAAGTTGATTTTTAATGTCCCTTTTGTAGGAAGCCTGGGACTATTATTTGTAGTGGCCTCCATATATTTATTGATTGTTCAGGGATGGGGGCTTCTGATATCAAACACAGCCAACACACAACAACAGGCAATGTTCGCCAGCTTTTTCTTTATGATCGTTTTTATTATGATGAGTGGTATTTTTACACCCACCGAAAGCATGCCTCAGTGGGCACAGATCATAAACTATATTAATCCCATTGCCTATTTCATGAAGCTCATCCGTATGATATTGCTGAAAGGCTCTACTTTTGCTGATGTATACCAGTATATCCTGATCATGCTGGGCTATGGTATTGGAATGATATCCCTGGCAGTGGTCAGGTATCGTAAGGTTTCTTCCTAGAATTTCCTGTTTATTTGTTTTCTGGCAAATCTCTAATAATATAGCTATTACCAAAAAGTTTATTGGATTAACCTAACAGTTTTTTAAAACCTGTTAGGTCGTTTCTTTAAAAGGAATTTATTTTTTTATCAAAAATTTTTTATCAAAATGGATTTCATAAATTAAATATTATACATTTGTAGGCAACTAACCAATCTTTCGACCCATGAAAAAAATAATTACCCTCGTTTTGGTTGCCTTCATGGCACTCAATCTTTCTGCCCAAAAGGGCCTCAACTGGATCAGAATTGATAATCTCAAAGACGATTATTTATTCAAGTATTTCTATAGTTATGCGGGCAACTCCTACAAGGCTATTTTCACCATTCCGGAAATAAAACCTTTTCAACCCATGAAAAGCCAGATTTTTATCCGCTCTTATAATGCGGATCTGAGCAAATATGGTGAACAGGGTATCCCTTCCGAATCGCCTGTTGAAGTCCTGATAACAGGGTTTAATGATTTTACGGTGATATACGGTAGTACCGACGAAAACAAAAATCCTTTCCTTCAATATCATAAGGACAACAAAATGGTGATTGCCGATGCTCAAATGAATCCGTTGCAGGTTATTTATTTCCCCGTTCACGGAAAAAAGAATAAGTTTGAGGGTTTGCCCACTGTGTATAAATCGCACGACAGCACCCATCTTATCGTGATAAATCACGAAATTCTGGAAAACGAAAGCAAGCCTTTCCACGAAACACCGGTAATGCATTATGTAAATATTTTCGACAAAAATGCAAAGATCATTTGGTCCGATTCGGTAAGGTTCGCTGATATTTTTGGCAAGGATGTTTCCATCAGCCGCTATAATTTCGAGTATATTAACGACAAACTTTACCTGATTGCTTCCACCAACGGAAACAATATGAAAAAGATCAAGCCGACGCTCTACCTCGTCAGATTCGATCGTCCGCAGTCGTTCAAAGTTCTGAACACTGAAATATTCCTTAATTACGAGTTCCATTGGGATTATGTGGTAACCAAAGCCCAAAAACTGATAGTGAGTGGTGTGAATATGCACCCTTCGAACACATCAAAAAAGACTCTTTTCTTTATGACGTTAGATGTTAAAGGAGGCGAAAGTAGTGCGTCAATCAAAAGACAGAATATTGATAAGCCGTTTATGGCACAATATCCTACTTATAAATCCATACTTCCTCAGTATTTATACACACCTACCGACCTTCTCCCTGTGAGTGATGGATTGGTCTACGTAAGCGAATACCATATTGCCGTAACACGGACCACCAGTACAGGAAGCTCGAGTTATACTTCAACTACTTATTATGTAAAACCCATCACATTTATTAAATTCGACATGGAGGGCAACATTCAGTGGATAAAGATGATCGATAAATATATTGCCAGCAAGCAATACTATAGCGAATATTTTTGCCGGGCCTTTTTGAGTAATGGCAAAGTGGTGGTCTATTACTACGATTTTCTGGACAATATCTACAAGGACCGTTTCAAAGGCAAACTCAGCTTTATTTCGGATGGCAAATATTGTATGGCCCAGGCAGTGCTCGACAACGAAGGAAATCTCAAAAAGTCGCTGGTATATAACATTGGCGAAGGAGGCACCCTCGCCGACCTGACCAGCTTGCGTCAGGTCGCCAGTGATAAGTTTTTTGTGAGCGGTCGCGGTATAAAGATCAAGACACGTGGCGATTTTGTGGCGTTCTTTGATTTGAAGGAAGAATAACTACCGCTTATGACAGTTCAAATTTAATTGCGGAGATATTTTTAGGGACATTCCATAGAGTGTCCCTAAAATTTAATAGGTTAGACCTACTTCCTGAAGCGAGAGATTTTTGAATTTGGTGAATTTTTTCACGAATTCCACAAGGTTGGAATATCCGTAATCATATTCTTCCATCTCCGGTTTTACAACGACCCTGATAGGCAGCACAAATATTTCACCTATATTTTGCACATTCACCTTGTCAAGAACAATGGAGGTTTTCTGCCAGTTGATCTGAGCCACAGAGTCGCCCTCTGGTATTATATTATTCAGCACATTGTCGAACATCAGATCCTTTTTCTGAATGAGTTTGCCATTTTTGTCGGAAATATACAGACAAACCCAAAGATGTGTAACCGAATAATCCGAACGGTTGTTTAGAATAAAAGTAAGTGAAGCAGAACCATTCAGGTTTTTCATTTCTGCCAGAGTGAAATCGAAATAAGTGGCGGTGTCCTGCTCTGTATCATCTTTTTCCCTGACTGCGGCTATCGAATCATCGTAAATACTCTGTGCATACTTTAGTGAATCTTCGTATGCCGTTTTTTTTGCTGATTCTGAAGGATCTTCTTTTTTCATATCAACCAGCCAGTTGCCTTTTACCTTAACCAGATTGAGACTCTCGTCCTTAAAATGGTTCATATAAATGCAATGTGCCGAATCATTATGTATCCTGCAACTGAAATTTTGTATGTTGAGTGTTTTTTCCTCTTCTTTCGTATTCGACAAATCGGCCAAGCTCCCAAACGATTCCATAATTTTAAGCATCTGTTTGGTAGCTGGGGTTCCCATTTTCATGGCTTTCTGATAATCCTTTTTGTTAAGAGCAGTGAGGAAATCTATTGATACATTTCTCACGCGGGTTTCTTCGCTTACCTTGCAAGAGAAATACACAAATGTGACAAAAAATATGAATAGCAAGGCTCTAACTGTTCTCATAATAGGAATTTTGAATTGTAAATATGAAGGATAAATATTGCAACTACAAAGATTAAGAAAAG
>CAZNRQ010000272.1:0-5111 GCA_964574845.1 uncultured Bacteroidales bacterium | reverse complement strand
GATTTATGTTTTATCGCATAGTAAAGGACCCTTTTGGTTTGTTGATTCTGCTAATTTTTATAATCCTGTTAAACACACTGATACATTATCAAAAATTAGTGTCGAATTTGAACGTAGCGATGAGGACTTCATCAAAGCATTTAAGAATAAATATTTGGATTCGTTGCCCCCAAGTTGGATGATGCTTGAAGTTTCTTCTTTTGGAAATTTATCAAATCTATTTAGTAACTTAAAGCCCTCACGTGAAAAACGGAATATTGCGAATTATTGGGGATTAAATGAAAAGACTTTTTCATCGTGGCTACACAGCATTGTATATTTGAGAAATATATGTGCTCATCACACCAGATTATGGAACAAGGATTTGCGCATACAGCCAATTATTCCCTCAAATCCACATTTTCCATTTTTAACAATAACCACTTATGTACATACTGAAACGAATCAAACTTTACTTCTAAATAATAAAGTATATTTTGTTTTCTCTATGATTGTGTACTTGATGAATATTATTAACTCCAAACACAAAATAAAGGGAAAATTAATTTCTTTATTCCAAAAATATCCTAACATAGATGAAATGGCAATGGGGTTTCCTGATAACTGGCAAAATGAACCCCTTTGGGCAAGCTAATGAATCCATATCCTTCATACAAACCCACAAACATCGAATGGATAGGCAATATCCCTGAACATTGGAGTTGCAAGCGTCTGAAAAGATTTGCCAAGATTTGCAATGGACAAGATGCAAAAGAAGTTTTAGATGAAAATGGTGAGTTTCCAATAATTGGAACTGGTGGTGAGTTTGGAAGAGCAAATAAGTTTTTACATTTAGGAAAATCTGTAATTCTTGGTCGAAAGGGAACGATTGATAAACCACAGTACTTAGAAACTCCTTTTTGGTCAGTCGATACTGCATATTACACTGAAATATTTGATTCGACTTTCCCTAAATTTTTTTATTATTTATGCACAACTATACAATTTGATTTTTACAGATATGGCTCTGCTGTTCCAAGTATGACGCAAGAAGCATTAAATCATATTTTATTCCCCTCACCTCTGCTTTCTGAACAAATTGCTATCGCCAACTACCTTGACCATAAAACCGCCCTTATTAATATGCTAATTGCCGATAAACAAAAGTTGATTGAGTTATTTAAAGAAGAACGCACAGCTATTATAAACGAAGCTGTTAGTGGCGAAGGAAAGGGGTGGAAAAGGACGAAGTTAAAGTATGTTCTAAGTAATCATGATTATGTTCGAGTTCCATTAAGTGCTGAACAAAGAGGTGATATGGAGAAAACATATGATTACTATGGGGCTTCAGGCATTATTGACAAGGTTGATAATTTCCTATTTGACGGAGAGTATATATTAATAGGAGAAGATGGGGCAAATCTTTTAACACGAAATTCCGCACTGGCTTTTAAGGCAAAGGGAAAGTTCTGGGTTAACAATCATGCACACATTTTAAAACCCAAAAACGGCAATATTGATTTTTTTGTTCATCTGCTTGAAAGTATTGATTATACCATATGGATTACGGGCTCTGCACAACCAAAACTCACAGCAGAAAATCTATTTAATATTGAATTAATAATCCCGTCAGAAGATGAACAAAATCAAATCGTTCTTCATATTCATAAGGAAATTCAACGCATTAACAACACCATTTCTGACATTGAAACAGAAATCAAATTATTAAAAGAATATCGCACTGCTTTAATAAGTGAGGTAGTTACAGGGAAAATTAGTGTGAGTGATTTTACACCAAGTAAATAATATAAAGTCCATAAATCATGGGTATTACATCTGAAAAAACCTTTGAAGAAGCCATAGAGCAAAATTTAATATCAAATGGGGGATATGAAATAGGAAAAGCCTCGGATTTCGATAAAGAGTTTGCTTTGGACATACCAAAGCTCATATGCTTTCTGAAAACTACACAGCAAAAAGAATGGGATAAGCTGGAAAAAGTTCATGGAAACAGCATCGATAAGAAAGTCATTCAACGCTTGGCAAAGGAATTGGACACCCGCAGTTCATTAGATGTTTTACGTCATGGGTTCATTGATTTTGGCTCTCGCTTCAATTTAGCCTATTTTAAGCCCGATACAAAGCTCAACCCCGAAACTGAAGAGTTGTACCGTCAGAACATTTTAAGTGTGACAAGGCAGGTCAAATACAGCCAAACAAGCGAAAATTCACTTGACATGGTTCTTTTCGTCAATGGTATCCCTATTGCCACCATCGAACTGAAGAATCAATTCACAGGTCAGGACGTTTCCCAAGCAAAAAAACAATATGCTTACGACCGTGACCAGCATGAACTTCTATTTCAATTTAAAAAACGCACTTTGGTTCATTTTGTGGTTGATACAGACGAAGTTTACATGACTACAAAATTAGATGGTAATAAAACAAAGTTTATTCCCTTCAATAAAGGCCATGAAAACGGGGCTGGAAATCCAACCAATCCAAATGGATACAAAACATCCTACCTTTGGGAAGAGGTTCTCAAAAAGGATAGCTGGCTTGAAATCATAGGCAGATTTGTTCACATTCAGGTAGAAGAAATTAAAATTGACAGCACCAAAATAAAAAAGGAAACCATCATTTTTCCACGTTATCATCAATTGGATGCAGTTCGAAAATTATCTCATGATACCAAATCAAAAGGTTCGGGTAAAAATTACCTAATCCAACATTCGGCAGGCAGCGGCAAAAGCAATACAATAGCGTGGCTCGCCTATCGTCTATCGAGCTTGCACGACAATGAAGACAGCCGAATATTTCACTCTGTGGTTGTAATCACAGACAGGAAAGTGCTGGACAGGCAACTACAAAATACGATTTATCAGTTTGAGCACAAACAGGGTGTAGTACAGAAGGTAGACAAAAACTCAGCACAACTGGCAGAATCATTAGAATCTGGAACTCCAATAATCATTACCACACTGCAAAAATTCCCGTTTATCCTTGATAAAATTGGTGTGTTACCTAATCGAAAGTATGCTGTCATTGTAGACGAAGCTCATTCAAGTCAGGGAGGCGAAGCTACGAAGAAAATGAAGCAAATTTTGGTTGCAAAATCACTTGAAGATGCGGAACAATCTGAGATGGTAAAAGCTTATAAAGGAGATACTGAGTGCGACTACGAAGATGAAATCAGAAAATCAATGCAAGCAAGGGGAAAGCAACCCAATTTAAGTTTCTTTGCTTTTACAGCAACTCCAAAACCGAAAACACTTGAGGTCTTCGGAGATGTTGAATACAGCCCTTTACGGCTCGATGATAAAAGCAGGGTTATTCCAAGACCTTCCCACATGTATTCAATGAAACAAGCGATTGAAGAAGGCTTTATTATTGATGTGTTGAAAAACTACATGACCTATAAAGCTTACTTTAAACTGTCAAAACAAATTGAGGATAATCCAGAACTAAATAAAAAGAAAGCTACGAGAGCAATAGCTCGTTTTATGTCGCTTCATCCGCACAATCTCGCCCAAAAAACCGAAGTAATTATTGAGCATTTCCGACTCGTTACATCAAAAAAGATTGGTGGAAAAGCAAAAGCTATGGTAGTTACGAGTTCTCGTCTTCACGCTGTTAGGTATAAGCAAGAATTTGACTTATACATAAAAAACAAAGGGTATACCGACATTAAAACATTGGTGGCATTTTCTGGCAAAGTAATAGACGAGTTTGCCAATGAGTTTACAGAAATGGGTATGAATGGGTTTGGCGAAAAAGAACTCACCACAAAGTTTGATACCAGCGAATATCAGGTATTGATTGTTGCCGACAAATACCAGACAGGATTCGACCAACCCCTACTGCATACGATGTATGTTGATAAGAAATTGTCAGGTGTAAAGGCAGTCCAGACCATTTCACGATTGAATAGAACATGCGCAGGGAAAGAGGACACCTTTGTTTTAGACTTCATAAACGAGACTGAAGATATTATAAATTCTTTCCAACCCTATTATGAATTAACAACGGTAAAGGAAACTACCGACCCCAATCATTTATATGATTTAAAGAGAAAATTGGATGAAAAGCAACTTTACTTGCAATCGGAAATAGAATCGTTCTGCAAGGTGTTCTTTAAAAAGTTGCAAGAACAAACCATTAAAGACCACGCAAGGCTTAATGCCTTTATTGACCCTGCTGTTGAAAGATTCAAAAACCTTGAAATAGAACAGGAAAGGGATGATTTTAAAAACAACCTGACAGTATTTTTACGATTATACTCGTTTCTATCACAAGTGATGCCTTTTCAGGATATTGAATTGGAAAAATTCTATGGGTACGGAAAATTGCTTTTAAATAAGCTACCTAAAACTGTTCTAAGTGACCGCTTTAAATTGAATGATGAAGTGGCATTGCAGTACTATCGTTTACAGAAAACATCGGAGATATTAACCCTTACATTGGAAGACCAAAAGGAATATGGGCTTGACTCGTTAAAAGAGGCGGGGCTTCGCAATGCAAATGACCAAAAAGCAAAACTCACTGAAATAATTGAGGTTCTTAATGAGAAATTCGGGACTGAATTTGCAGATGCTGACCGTTTATTCTTTGACCAAATAGAACAAGAATTAGTTGCTGATATCAAGTTACAGCAACAGGCACAAAGTAATTCTAAGGAGAACTTTAAATTTGGCTTCGAAGAAATCTTTTTGAAAAAACTAATTGAAAGGATGGAGCAGAACGAAGAAATTTTCAAGAGAATAATGGATGATAATGCCTTTGCTGCAATTATCAAAGAGCATATGCTTAATACGGTTTATCAGAGGATAAACGCACAGTGAGTTTTGAAGTAATTAATAAAGAGTTTTTGAACTGAAGTAATTGCAAGAGACCGTAAAAATTAAATTTTACATGCCTTTTTGAAAAAAAGGGATTGTGCTTTTACAATCTGGGAATATTTTGAGAAAAAGTCCCATAAAAATCTGTTGATTTCATTTTTGAAAATGTGATACTTATTTGACACCCCAAATTATTTAAAAAGCACAATAATAATTGTTTAAACATGGGTGTTATAGTTCTGGCGGAACAACAAAGCCCCGACCAAAACTGGTCGGGGCTTTTTATTTTTAATA
>CAZNRQ010000271.1:0-5127 GCA_964574845.1 uncultured Bacteroidales bacterium | reverse complement strand
TCGTAAATCTCTTCAGCGGTTTGGCTTGGAGTGTTCTGAAAAAATGAGACCTTATGTTCCCAGAGTTTGCGGAAATTTTCCGGCATATTCTCGAAATTCTCCCAACGAGGGGCGGTTTCAATATCCAGAAAAAGGATACTGCCGATGTTAATGGTGCTAAGCATGGTTTACTGTTTTTGTCTCTATAAAAATACTAAAATTTTCTTTTCAGGCGGCTTCCTTCAGATATTCATCCAATAATATTAGTTCGTAAATCTGCCTTAAAAGCTTACTTTTGCAAAAAATTTCAGTTCAGGATGATCAGCATAAACCAGCTATCCATACATTTTACCGGTGAATACATCTTCGATAATGTCTCTTTCATCATCAACGATAGAGACAGGGTAGGACTGGTAGGTAAAAACGGGGCCGGAAAGACTACCTTGCTGAAGATTCTCGCCGGCCTGATGGAACCCGAAAAAGGCAATGTGGCTTATCCTTCGGGAACCACCATTGGTTACCTGCCCCAGGAAATGTCTATTCAGAGCAAGAAAACAGTGCTCGAAGAGGCTATGACGGCTTTCGAAAAAGTGCTTACCATAGAAAAGAACATTACCCGCTATTCGGAAGAACTGGCTCATGTCTCTGATTATAGTTCCCCGGAATATACCAAATTGCTCGAAAAGCTGAATGTAGCCAATGAGCAGTACAAGATTCTGGGAGGCGAAACCATTCATGCCGATGTGGAAAGGGTGTTGCAGGGGCTGGGTTTCGAATCTACCGAACTCAACCGCAGTATCCGCGAGTTCAGCGGAGGCTGGCAAATGCGCGTCGAGCTGGCTAAACTCCTGCTTCAAAAACCCAATCTCCTTTTACTCGACGAGCCTACCAACCATCTCGATATTGAATCCATTCAGTGGCTGGAGGATTTCCTGATTTCCTACAAGGGGGCCGTCATCATGGTGTCTCACGACAGGGCTTTTCTTGATAATGTCACGCAGCGAACTGTAGAGATCTCACTCGGAAAGATTTTCGACTATAAGGCCTGCTATTCCGATTATGTATTGATGCGCACCGATAGAATAGAAAGTCAGTTGGCTACATTCAACAATCAGCAAAAGCAGATCGAACAAATCGAAAGGTTCATCACCCGCTTTCGCTCCAAATCAACCAAAGCACGTCAGGTACAATCGCGTGTGAAATACCTGGAGAAGATGGAATTGGTGGAGGTCGACGAAACAGATACTTCTACCATTCGTTTCATGTTCCCTCCGGCGCCTGCTTCCGGCAAGGTGAGTGTCGATATTCAGTCTGTCACCAAGAACTACGGTCCCAAATTGATCCTGAAAAATATCGATCTCGCAGTCATTAAAGCGGAGAAAGTTGCCTTTGTGGGCAGAAATGGTGAGGGCAAAACCACCCTGGTGAAGATTTTGCTCAATCAGGTGGAGTACGAGGGGAAGGTAATTTTGGGCCACAATGTGAAAGTGGGATATTATGCCCAGAACCAAACCGACCTGCTCGATCCCGAGAAGACCGTTTTTCAGACCATTGACGATGTGGCCGTGGGCGATACACGTCCTAAGATACGTGCCATTCTGGGAAGCTTTTTATTTGGTGGCGAAGCCATCGATAAAAAGGTGAAGGTGCTTTCGGGTGGCGAAAAATCACGTCTGGCTTTAGCCAAAATGCTGCTCGAACCGGTCAATCTTCTGGTGCTCGACGAGCCTACCAATCACCTCGACATGGTTTCCAAAGATATTTTGAAGAATGCCCTGCTCAAATACGACGGCACCCTTATCATCGTTTCTCACGACCGTGATTTCCTGCAAGGCCTGACTACCAAGGTCTATGAGTTCAAAAACAAAACTATAAAGCAGCATCTCGGCGATATTTATACTTTCCTGGACAACAAAAAACTATCTTCCCTCAAAGAACTGGAACGCAAATCGGCGACTAAGAGTCAGGAACTGAAAGCCCAGCCTTTATCCGACAGCAAACTGCAATGGGAAAAGAAAAAGGAGCAGGAAAAACAACTTCGCAAGCTGAGTAATAAGATTTCGGCTTCGGAAAAAACCATTGAAAATCTTGAAAACGAGATCAAACAAATGGATGAGGTGTTAATGGATCCGCTTACCTACAAAGATGCGCTGAATTCCGGGGGACTTTTCGAAAAGTACCAGCAAATGAAGGCCCAACTCAAGGCCGAGCTGGATAATTGGGAAAAATATATTCTCGAAAAAGAAAGCCTGCAGGAAGAATAGCCCTGCCAGATCTTACAGAATTTATACTTTCTGACCGAAAGCCAGGTCGCCGGCATCACCCAGTCCGGGAACAATATACGACTGTGCTGTCAGTTCATCGTCAATGGCACCCACCCACAAAGTGGTATTGGCCGACGAAAAATTCTTTTTGATAAACTCTACCCCTTGCAAACTGGCGATAATGGTAACTATATGGATGTGCTTGGGAGTTCCTTTGTCCAGCAGTGATTTGTAGGCCAGCATAAGCGACGAGCCTGTGGCAAGCATGGGGTCGCAGAGTATTAAAACCTTATCGTTTATGTCGGGGCTCGAAGTGTATTCCACGCGTATATCGAAGGAACCATCTTTATGATGATAGCGGTAGGCAGTAATAAAGGCGTTTTCCGAACGGTCGAACACATTCAGCAAGCCCTGGTGCAAGGGCAATCCGGCACGTAAAATGGTCGCCAATACCGGGAAATTGGTCAACACAGGCACTTCGGCTTCGCCCAATGGAGTGATCACTTCTTTGGTTTGGTAATCTAAAACTTTGCTGATCTCATAAGCTATGATTTCGCCTACTCTTTCGAAATTTCTACGGAAACGTAAACTATCCTTCTGAATTTCCGAATCGCGAATTTCTGAGAGATATTGATTCAGAATTGAGTTCTTTGAGCCCAGATTTTTTACCATGATTTTTTTTCTTCAAATTTAAATTATTTTTCAACAAAAAGCGGCTTAGTACCAAAGAAATTAAACGCTTTATTTTTTACGTATCTTCCTGACAAGCGATAGTAGTGCCCCCGGCAGACGGTTTACCATAATTTTCTGATAGTTTTTTTCGGTGGCCCCGAAGCTTTTGTAAAATCTCGCCAGATTTTTATTGTCCGAACCTTCAAAGTCCAGCACCTTGTCTTGGCCCGCATGCTCCTTAATAAATTTATCGATCAGATAATGCATGATGTTGTTCTCTTTGGCAGCACTGGTAGCCGCCGAAAACAGAAAATAGGCCTTGTTATGACTAAAGGCAAACAGCACCCCGGCACAAAGGTCCACATTGACCGAAACTTCCCAAATCTCCGCCTGCCCGCGCTCTATCAATAGCTTGCCCACTTTTTCCACCACCTTATAAAAATCATCCGGCAGCGTTTTTATTTCCCCCGCCTTGGTGTTTTTGAACAGTTGCAGCAGGTTTCTGATGTTTCCTTTTTTCCAAACACGTATTTTCACATGTTCCGATTTGCGCAGATTGCGTCGGGTGTTTTCCGAAAATGCCGCATGAAGTTCTTCATAAGGCCGGCTCAAATCCAGTTCCAGATTGGTATGAACCGAAGCGTGGTAAGCATCCGCCTCCATGGGATTTCCGTGGTTGAGATTGATCTCGCAGTATTTGAATTTCGAAGGTATTTGGGCTATAAATTCCTTAACTTTTTCCGTTGTGGGAAGGCTGCGGCCGAACACCCCCAGTTGCTGGGTCATGGTAGGAGGAAACACATAGCTCACTCCCATCTTGCGCCGATAGGGCAGAGGCATCACCATTTCATAATCGCCTTCTACCAACGCATCCCATTGTTCGCAGGCAGCATCCAGATACCAGGAATATCCATAGATAATGCCGTTGGCCGCCTCATCTATGCAGGCATCCCATTTATTGAAGTCGATATCTTTATGTCGAATGTAGTGTATCATAAGTGTTTTAGGGTTTAGCCAACTCTATCATCTTTTCGTAAATCTCACGCCAGCCTTGCCATTGTTTTGAGGTTCCCAGCGATTCGTTGTGCCAGAGGCTGATAAATACACCCTTGGTCTTTTTCACCTCATGCGTCAAAGCCTCTATCTGAGCTATAATATCCGTTGTGGGATGATTCTTATAGAATTTGAAAACCCCTTCCATAAAAACAAAAGGATGAATGGTCAGTTCTGTGGATTTGTTTTCCAAAAGGTCAAAAAACTTAAATTCCCTCGAAGTGCCTGCGCGAAAACCCGCATCAGTGGCCCAGCCCATCGAATAATCATCGGTGATGCCCTGGGCAATATAGTTGCGATAGGTATCCGGAAAACGCAACCTGATGAAGTGCTGACGGGCGCAGCGAATCTGCTTCCCGCAGGCTTCTTCCAGTCGTATTTTTTCGAGGCGAATCATTTCCGGTTTATCGGCCGAAAGCCACGACGGATGCAGACCTAAAATTGCTTTTTCGCTGATGCGACCCAGCAACTGACGAATATGCCTGTTCTCGGGTGCAATGTTTTTATCGTATTTGCCGTAGGTGCCCGGATGGAAAAAATAAATGGGTTGCAAACCATACTTTTCCTGAAGCCCGAACTGGTAGTCGTACGAATCGAAGGGATCGGGTCTCAGCCCGGGCAACACCAGCAGTCGCGAAAAATAACCGTTGCAATCCATGCGGAAAGAGTCTCTTACAAAACCTCCCAGGTTGCGCCACCATCCTTTGTGGCGAAACGAATAGGCTATGTCGATATCATAAGTGGGCACAAAGCGGTACACCTCTTCCGTAAACTTCATTTCGGGGAATCTCTTCCCCAACACGGCCGCCAATTGGCCTATCCAGTAATCAACCACGGGAATAAACTGAAATCCTTCCCGGTGGGCCAGGCTTTGCGCGGCTTCAAAACGCCCGTGTTCGTCGGCATGGAAGGGCAGATACTCCTCGTAGCGGGTGAGCATATAAAACACCGCCGAAAAAATATCGTAAGGCAAAGCGGCTGTCACAAACGAATGGTTGAAAAGCACCTTCACCCCGCAATACGAGCCCGTATCTGGCTGGCGGCGCCTTATGCCTCTTTCGCCCAGCAGGCCGTTGTCGAAAAAATGCAGCTCATTGTCCACAGGCAAATAGCCGTAGCTGAATTTGGGCTGCTCCGAGGCCAGGAATTCTTCTTTGTT
>CAZNRQ010000270.1:0-5165 GCA_964574845.1 uncultured Bacteroidales bacterium | reverse complement strand
CCTGTTCCGCTAAGTTCTTAACTTCGCCATGGTTTCTGTTAAAAGTAATTTACGCACAAAACCTCCGCTTATGAGATCATTTATTTCCGTAATTCTGCTGTTGCTGTCTTTTCATCTGGTTTCTGCACAGAGCGAAACCGACAGCATCAAACTAATCCAACAAGCAGTCAAAGCCATCAATCGCCAAACCCCATCCCACCTCGCCCATTTCAGCAACGCACAATTCCTCGACTCCCTCTTCCTCCAGCAGCCCGGCCAGGGCTGCGGACAGCTTACTGCTTTTTTTAACAACAATGAAATCTATAAAATCCACCTGACTATCGGCATCAAACGCTTACATCAAACCGCTTACACCAGCTATTATTTCAGCCAGGGTAAACTAATTTATGTTTGTGAAGAAGAATATCAGGGACCTGAGATTTTTACCGATAGTGCCGCCACCATAGACGACCGAATCGATATGCCCGGCTTTTTTGCCCGCTATTATTTTAATAAGGATAAAATGATCGACCGCATGGAAACCGGTCAACGAAAAACAATGCTATTGCCCGACGAAAAATTTTTCGACTCTCAGTCGAAAGAAGGACAACTACTCTATTCGGCAGCGAATTACTACCGCATGTTCGTTCCTGCCGATGAAAATGACAAGCTTCAGCCGCCGGTAAATGTAATGGAGGCCGAAAAGATTAAACTCCATTTGTTGCAAAAGCTAAGCATAGCCGGCGACTTCGATGGCGACGGACAAAAAGAAATACTTTTTCAGCACAACTTTTCGAAGCTTACAAAAAAGGAAATCGATTATGCTGCCGATCCTTATGCCAACGATTGGGATACCGTGGTGCAATGGTTCGACCACCAGCAGGCCGACATCTACCTGGCCCTTAATAAAAAGAACTGCGATACCCTGCATCTGGGTTTAGGGCAGGGTTTGTATTGCCTGATCAATATTGGCGACAACAACAAGGATGGCAAAGACGAAATTGCCCTGGTGGTAGATTATCTCGACTTCAGTCGGGTGAACACCTGCAGTATCTATTCTCTGTGCCGCAACCAATGGAAACTTTTGCAGGAATTCGGCATACACGAAGGGGCCTTCGATATTGTATCGGACGATAAGCTGTTTCCTAACTTTACCGAAATAAAGGAGTATCTCGAAAAGCATGATGGCAAATGGGTGTATAAAGACTATCTGGACGATTTTTCAGATAAAAAGAAGGATGTCGGCAAGATGAAGCCCCTGAAACTGCTTAGGTGTCACTAAAAACTCAGAACAATTCCGCCCACCCAATTAATTAAAAGATGATTGGATAATTTTCATTGAAAATCGTACATTTGAAGAAAAATTATCATGAAAAAAATTCTATCCCTATTTGTCATCGTTTTGTTTGCCTTTTCTGTATCGGCACAGCCAGAAAAACAAGAAACCAAATCAGAAACAGGAACCTTGTTGGTTCTGGTCAGAGGATTCAAAAGCACTGAAGGCAGTTTAAGAGTAGCTTTGTTTAATAAAGGCGAAACCTTTCCCGACAGCGATGCTTATAAAACTTCAATTACAGAAATCAGTGCCAACGAAGAATTGATCAAATTCGAAAATCTTCCGTATGGTGATTATGCCGTGGCAGTTATTCACGATATAAATAACGATGCCAAGCTCGACAAAAATATTTTGGGTATTCCTACCGAAGGCTATGGTTTTTCGAACAATGCCATGGGTAAATACGGTCCACCGACCTTTCTTCAGTCGAGTTTTGTATTTGCAGGCCGCGACGAAGCCAGGGTTATCGATTTGGAATACGGTATCCCCGGGAAATAAAACTTTAACCTAAAGTTTGAATAAAGGTCCCAACAGCAGAATTCCCGAAAGTGCAATCAGAATAATGACTGCAATCCAGCCAATAATGTTGTTTACGGGCTTGTTCACATATTTGCCCATGATCTTTTTCTTGTTCACTAAAACTATCATGCAAACCAGCACCACAGGCAGCAATATTCCGTTCAATATCTGCGACCACATAGTTATGCCAATGAGTGGTGCGTTGGGAATAAGGATAATGCACATGGAAATGAGCAGTATGCCGGTATAAAGAATAAAGAATTCGGGAGCTTCATTCCATTTTTTATCAATGCCGGCTTCGAAACCGAAAGCTTCGCAAACATAAAAAGCTGTTGCCAGCGGAAGTATAGTTGCCGAAAATACCGAGGCAATGAACAACCCAAAAGCAAAAACCTGCGACGACAAACTTCCGGCCAAAGGTTCCAATGCCATAGCGGCATCTTTGGCTTCGTTGATATGAATACCATGCTCATGCAGTGTGGAAGCACAGGCTATAATAATAAAAAATGCAACCACCACAGTAGCCAGCGAGCCTACAACAATATCCACCATGGTATATTTAAAATGGCTGATCTTTAATCGTTTTTCTATCACCGATGATTGCATGTAAAACTGCATCCAGGGAGCGATGGTGGTCCCTATAATGCCTATGACCATGGCAATATACTTACCATCACGCTGCAACTGAGGATGAATAATAGCATTTCCAATTTCGCCCCAATGAGGTTTTCCCATTAAAGCCGATACCACATACATCAGCAGACAGACCGAGAACAACAGAAATATCCTCTCAGCAATCTTATAAGTACCTTTCACGACCAGTATCCATACCAGAAAGCCCACAATAGGCACAGAGATATATTTCGACACATTAAACACCTC
Source organism: uncultured Bacteroidales bacterium (assembly GCA_964574845.1). Taxonomy (GTDB): domain Bacteria; phylum Bacteroidota; class Bacteroidia; order Bacteroidales; family CAIWKO01; genus CAIWKO01. Next base: position 2,449 of record CAZNRQ010000270.1, on the reverse strand, counting down.
CATACTGCCTGCCACACCGGCAAATTCAGTAGTCGTATTACCAATATCGGCAACCAACAATCCAATAAATATAAAAAAGGTAACCTTAACACCGGCATTCTCCCGAATCAGGTCGGCCAGGCCTTTACCTGTTACAATCCCCATGCGGGCATTCATTTCCTGAATCACCATGAGCACTATAAACGCTGGGATAAGAGTCCATATTAACGTATAGCCATATTCAGCACCGGCAATGGAATAAACCGTTATACCGCCTGCATCGTTATCCACACTTCCCGTGATGATACCCGGACCTAGTATAGCGAGAAAGAAAAGAAACTTCTTCCACCAGGAATTTCTTCTGAGTAAACTAACTGCCATAACTTCCCCTTTCTAACGTTTTTTGGTTCTTTTATGATTGGTGAGGTCTTCAACAATATCGTCCACTACGACCATGCCCTGAAGCTTATTCCTTTGATCGACCACAGGAACTGCGAGCAAATTATATTTCGAAACCAACTCGGCCACCGAACCCATTTTATCCTCATCGCATAAGGACACAATATCGGTTTTCATAATAGACTCAATATTGGTGTTGGGATCAGCCAAAATGATATCTCTTAAGGTGAACGAACCTATCAGTTCGTTGCTGGGGTTGGTCACAAATAAATTGTAGAGGCTGGCTTCTTCAGGTTTATAGCTTCTGATGTCATCCAACACCTGGCTTACCTTAATATGCTTGTGAAACGAAAAGAAATCTGTCGACATGATACTACCCACAGAGTTATATTCATACTCCATCAGTTCGCGTACTTCTTTGGAAGACTCACTATCCATTTCCACCAATAATGATTCTGCTTTCTTGGTTTCAAGTGCTTCCAATACATCGGCTGCCTCATCGGCAGGCATCTTTTCCAACAGGTCGGCCGCTTTGGCCACCGGAAGGCTCTCGATGATGTGCACCTGAGCATATTCTTCCAGTTCTTCCAACACATCGGCTGCACGCTCTTCATCCATAGATTCGAACATGGCAGTACGCGAACTTTTGTCCAGTTCTTCAATAATATCGGCCAGGTCGGAAGGGTGAAGTGTATTGAGTTTCGACGATTGCATGGATAGTTTGATATTCAGGTTGCGGGTATCAATGGCTTCCACATCTTCCCAAAGGATAAAATGAGAAGGAGTTTTCACCCTGAAGATACTGAGAATAATGCGAACGACACTATCAATTCCTATGCGTCGCAGCAAACCGTCCATACCCACATCCACCGCAATGGCATACAGGCCATCGGAAACGGTAACCATACGCACATCGTTCACGCGCACCAGTTTCTTGCCGTTGATATCCACAATCTGCTTATCGAGAATATTTTCGACCAGCGATAATGATTCTTTTTCAATCTCGGGTTGAAGTTTGCGTTTTTCGCGACAAACAACCAAAGAACCCGAGCGGTCTTTGGTAATAGTAAAGCCATGAATGGCAAAAATTTCTTTCCCTTCAGAGGATTTAATCTCTAATCCTACTACTTTCGCACGCGATGCAGTAGTTCCGTCTCCCGAAGAATACATATAAACCAAAAGATCGCTGACACGACCCAAAATAGAATCGTCAGCATCGTAAACCTTGGTTCCGATAAATTTACTTAAGTAAAACGTTTTGTGTGTTGTCATTCGCGTCTCCTTTCTTTTGCTGAACATAAAGGTGTTACGCGAAATTGCTCGTGGACCTTTTATTCAGGCAGGGTTAAAATAATATACGCAGGTCCTTCGTCCATTTAAATAGTTAATGATTTCGGTGCAAAAGTATAATTTTTCCCCGATAAAAAAAACAAACATTTTGATAAAAAACGAAGATGAAGAAAAAAGCTATTTATAAGCAAATATCTCCGAAAGCAAAAATTACTTTCCCCGAAAAGAAAATAGTAAGTTTTATAAAGTTTCAGAAGAGTCCGTTTCCCCAGAGGTCTCAACAGGCAATACCTCGTCAGAAATTTTTTCCAACTCCAGTTCAAAAGACTTGCCTAATGTGATTCTGATTCTGCGCTCTTTGAGCATGTTTTTTGAGGAGGAACGGTTATCCAAAACCTGCCACAGATCGCGGGCAATGGTGGTGGTAGCAACTACATTTACAGCCCGCCCTTGTATCAGGTCAATACTAAAGGCCACATTGGCTTTTTGTTTTTGTCCGGTGTTCTCAAATTCGTGCTTAAACATTTGAAGTTTCTGGTTCTCTGTATCAGTGTTTTTTAAAAGCACATGAAGTACAGCAGCGTATTTAAGCCATAGGAGAGTGAATTTTCCGTCTTCCATTTTTTGTTTTCTTTTAAGAATTTATTTCCTATGGTAATTATTTACCAGACATGCTGTCAATGGATCAGGGATATTCTACCCATATACCACGGCAACAAAGGTACAATTTTTTAGGGACTTCAATGATAAATTCTTGATTATTTTATACTTCGGTTAATTG
>CAZNRQ010000269.1:0-5173 GCA_964574845.1 uncultured Bacteroidales bacterium | reverse complement strand
AAAAAAGAGTATGAAACTAGACGTTCAAAAAGTCGAATTTGCAGCAAAGAAAATTCGCACCATCACCCATCCTGCAAGAGTTCAGATTATCAAGCTGCTTGAGGAAAACGAAAAACTGAATGTGACTCAGATTTATGAAAAACTGAACATACTTCAGGCTGAAACATCACACCATTTAGCTCTTCTCAGAGAATATGGTATTCTGAAAAAAGTTAGACAGGGCAAAATGAGCATTTATTCGCTCAACACCGAAACCCTCGAAAACATCATTAAAATTTCAGAAGACCTGAGCAAGAGATAATACGGGCTTTTCGAATTCCCGCTGAATCTTGTAAAGCATACTGATAATTCCCTAAAGGGGTTATCGGTATGCTTTTTTTATGCCCGAACTCTTTATTTTTTCATGATCTTGTCCAAAACTGTTGCGATTTGGTAGTTAATCTTTCCCTTATCATTCAGATTTTTAATAATCTCATAAGCAAACTTAACAACAGTATTGGTACCTTCAAAATTTATCAGGTCAGCGTCATCATTGGCTTTATGATAATCAGTATGCAGCCCGGTGTGCAGAAAAATAGCAGGGACACCTTTTTCATTAAATGATGTGTGGTCCGAACCTCCAATCCCTGTTTTAACCGATTTAATTTTTAAGCCAAAGTGTTCCGAATTCTCAATTATGCTTTGCCAGGCATCAGAAGTTCCTGTCCCGTAAATCTTAATTTTTTTCTTCTCATTCAACCGACCTATCATGTCAAGATCAATCATATAGTTCAGCTTTTCAATCGGATAACTGCCATTAGATAGAAATCGGGTCGAGCCATAAAGTCCATATTCTTCACCTGAAAAAGCCAGAAAAATATAATTATTGTTCTTATAAACTGAAGATGTAAGCCTCCTTGCAAGTTCCAAAACTCCCGCAACACCACTGGCATTATCGTCAGCACCATTATGAACATCATTATTTCCAATATCTCGTGTCGAAAAGAACCCCATACCCAGATGATCAAAATGGGCTCCAATAACAACAGTGTTGGGAGCATTATTATTCAAATAGCCCCCCACATTATGTCCGGTCCGTTTCTTTGAACGGTCAATGTTGACGGATATTTCGACAAACCCCGGATCCTTTATATTTATAAATTTTTGATCTTGAATAAATATAACAGGAATTCCGGCCAGGTCGGCATAATAATAAGGATCTTTAAGAGGAATCCCATAATCCTTGTCTGAAGAAAAGAAAATTACCCCAATAGCCCCCAATCGTTCTGCTCGCTTGACCCTAATTATTTTCTGAGCGCTGTCCCAAATCGTTTTGTTCTTGATCAGTTTTTCAGGAATCGCAAGATCAAGCAGCACTATTTTACCCTTTATATCAATACTGGAACCGTAATCGTTTATTCCCTGGCTTTCACAATAAATGCCATTGCCAGCAAAAACGATATTCCCTGAAACGGTATCGGAAGATGAAAATCCTAAAGGGTAGAAATTATTATAGAGTAATAGTCTTTTGTGGTTAAGTATTACGAATGTTCCAGCGTCTACAAAATCTTTTGCCGAAAAAACATAGGACTCGAAATAAGAAGTGTCAAATAATGGCTTTAGTCCAATGGTGCGAAACTGGTTTTCAATATATTTCATCGCCATCCACTCACCTGGGGTGCCTGTTTCTCTACCAATAAGTGAATCGGAGGCCAATAACCTAATATCTGACTCAATGCGCTTACTTGCCTCCTTATCATTGGTGTCAAAATTTTGAGCAACAACAGGGACATCATCAATTGCGGAAATAATAAGAAAAAGCAAAAATAAGGGGGTCAATCCTTTAAAGATTCGCATGATAAAGGTTGTGGGTAAATGACAAATTATACATTAATTAAAATCCCAACACTTCAGTACCTTGTTCGAAAATTATGTCTTTAGGAATATTAGAGTATCTCAATCCGTCAAGTTCTTTTTGTAACCCCTGATTGACCATTGCATTTTCTTTCAGGTATTTTACTGCCCCCTCATAATCACCGTTTCCCTGTAGAACCAAAATGGTCTGAGCCCAGTCATTTACGGCTTTTTTCATGTTTTTAAAATCTACCATATAGGTGCCTTTTTCTGTACGCTTAAAAGCCTGAGCTTTTTCAAAAAAATTGAAGCACATCATATTTGCCTTACCATGTGCGCTAGAAGCTCCAAAACGAACTGATCGGAAAATACCTGCCATAAAGGTTACGTAACAATCTTCTGTGGTTAGATTGGTAACTTCTCCTTTTTCGATAAGTTTAGTAACCATAAACAAACCCAAAATATCTGCTTTTGCCTCTTCAAAAGCAGAATAAACATCCTTCAACGATTGACGAACAGCCCCCTTCCCATTAATAGTGTTTTTTATGCCCAGTCCATGAGCCACCTCATGAAACATGACATTATTAAAAAATGCATCGAATTTTACATTTTTCATTTGCGAAGGGTCCATTAGTTTTAAAGCTATTGGCATCAAAATATTGTCAAATTTGGCCTTCATGGTGTTTTTTAATTGCAACCTTCTGGACCCTGATTTTAATTGAACCTGCTCATCGTTAGGCAGGTTTATGGCTATCGTTTTACTCCCGGCATTGCAGTCCCCAGCATAATAAATGGCGTCATAAACTCCCAGATCGGAAGATGTTCCTGGAACCTCTTTTTTGTATTCAGCACTTACCGGTAATTGTTTTTGCAAATCGGGAAGCTCGGCAATATACTTTTCCAGTTTTTTGCTCCATTCCATATCTTTTACCAAAACAAAAGATTCAAATGCAGCTTTGTATTCAAAAAGTGCGTCTTCATAGTTTTCAATAGGCCCAACAACAAAGTCAATATGGTTGTTTTTCATTTCCATCCAGGCAAAATCGCTAGGTTGATAATTACTGGTTACCAGTGCATCGGCCCTCAAACTAAGATATTTGCCAAATTCTTTATCGTCAGAAATTTCTGCTGCCTGTCTAAGAAGTTCTGCCGCCTTGTTTAACAGATCCTTGTATGCATCATGACACCATACAACTGAAAGTGATCGATCCTCATTTCTGCGGATCAGCGTATACTGACTCTTTTTATCTTTATTGTCAAATTTTTCAAATTCTTCTTTGGTCATATCTTTAGGATAAAAATTTACGCCAAGGGGTTTTTCAGAAAGTTTTAAATTCTTTTTTGAGTCAACAGCAGAACCTGCCATTGATGCTGAACTTACCATTGATGCTGAGCTTATTTTTTCCTTATTTTTTCCTGACGCTTCATCAATATTGCTGCAAGCAAAAGGTTTGTTATTGTCCAGACGATCCCAGGGACCATAATTAATCATGACAAATTTCTTTTCATTTACATTAGATATGTTCTTCAACAAAACATTTGGATCTCCCCAGGTTTGCATCCAGTAAAGATTATCCATAATCTTTGCCACATCAATTAGTATACGAATCAATTTTTTTTCGCTTTCTGACAGTTTACTATTATCGGTCGACAGTTTTACTGTGGCATATTCGCTTATTTTTGCTTTCATTATTGAGTCTTGGTTTATGGGTTTTACAGATCCAGTCTTCACTGATTCCGAAGAAGAAATAGGGGTTCTGTTATTACCGATGGGGGTGTTTTGGCCCAACGCTGAATACGTTATGGTGGTGGCTAATGCCATTAAGATTAAGAAAGATTTCATTTTCATAAATTCGTTTTTTTTTGAGACACTAAATTAGAGATATTATTTCAGGCGGAGGGCATGTTGACATTTTTTTATAATTCAACCACTTCAACCCCTAGCAATACAACGCATTACTTCAATGTATAATTAGATGTTTTTGCGTGTGTTAATTAAATTTTATCCTTGATACTCCGGTTATAAAAATGCCTTTCTTTTAATTTTCATAATTACTCTATTACCAATTTCCCGGTAATTTGCTTTGAGTCAGAGGTAAAACGGTAAATGTATAATCCAGATGGGATATTTCCTTTATCAAACACAAATTTATCAGAGAAATTTCCAGTTTTATAAATGATTACTCTTCCCTGTATATCGGTAATAGTTAATGAAGCATTCTTGATTTCGCCTGAAAATTCGAAAAATACCTTATTGTTAGATGGGTTGGGATAGACAACCATCTCTATGTGTGAATTGTTTATTTCATTTATAGCTTCGGCACACGAATTCTGACAATACGTTATTCCATTGCTGATTGTGCCGGTATTAAAATCTGGAGTTCCACTTCCTGTGAGATCACAAAAATCAAATGTCCCCAACATCTTTCCTGCATTTGTTGATGCATTTTTAACACAGATATGGCCTATGTCTCCGTAAATGGTGTCCCTATTGAAAAAATTCCCTTCCGCATAAAAACCACCATTGATCTCAAAATATGCCATGTGATTCACAGAATCCACATTCGAAAAATCATTGCCCAAAGTAACTGTCCCAATGGTGTCATTATAAAAATATCCAACATTCATAAAGTCGGCAACTCCTTCCATATCCCCGTAATTCCAAAACTCGCCCCGGTTAGTAAAATCATTGAAGGTAATGAGATAATCGTTCTCTGTGAACTCATTAGAAAAGAAATTGTGAAAATTGGCTTCGTTATAATTAAGAAATATATCCAGATTCAGCAATTCGGTTGCATTAAATACACCATCATTTTCAAGGGTGTCATTCACAGTAACCCGAAAAGCATCGACCAGGCCATCGGCATCGTTATAAAAATATGACTGTATAAACAGACTATCTACCCCGGTAATTGAACCTGTATTCCAGACATCAGCACCGCTAAAAAACACCGAATAAATCAAGCATGAATCATTGTTGGTAAAATCTCCCCCATAAAATCCGACGCGGCTCATCTTTAGTTTTCCATTATTAAGGACCGATCCGGAATTCATTACCAAATATCTTCCGGGTGTGTTCTCTCTTAATACTCCATTGGTTCCAATGTTTATATTACCGCCATTTAACACAAAATCATTGTCTAAAACAACATCATGGCCAATGTTTACAGTATAACCCGGCAAGGGAATACAATTGCAATCCCAGGTAGTAGGCATATAAAAGTTGCCGTTTTGAACAGAGTTTGCGGTTTGACTGAACAATTGTTGAAAACCTATCACTATTGCTACAATTATAAAAAATCTTTTCATCATATCCGTATAAATTTGCAGGGGTTAATAA
>CAZNRQ010000268.1:0-5185 GCA_964574845.1 uncultured Bacteroidales bacterium | reverse complement strand
GGGTAAAGACACTATTCATGTAAATATTATTGGAACAGCTCCCAATGTGAATTTTGGTTTTGCCACTGCCTGTTCCGGGTTCCCTGTTCAGTTTACAAACAATTCAGTTCCTGCCGGAAATAGTTGGCTTTGGAATTTTGGTGATGGTCAGACATCTATCATTGAAAATCCTTCGCATACTTATTCTTCCGGTGGTTCTTATATTGTTAGCCTGACCGTCTACTCCGGAGGATGCAGCAGCATAAAAACCGATACAATTCTTATACCGCAGTCACCTTCAGCAGCTTTTCTGGTCAGTACAGCTTGCATCAATAATCCTTATTCGTTTATTGATAAAAGCGTCATAGCTCCAACTGATAATATCATATCCTGGAATTGGGATTTTGGTGACAATTCAGCGGTGTCGGGATTACAAAACCCGCAACATATTTTTGATACCGCAGGAACATTTGTTGTAACACTAACCATCCATACTTCAAATGGATGTCAACAATCGGTTTCTCATAATATTACTGTGGTAAATTCTGCCCCGCCTCCTTTGTCATTCACATTGTATCAACCCAATAATAAATCAACTACTGCCGATCATAATATCAGTTTCGCCTGGAATCAAGCGATAAATGCAATTTCATACACCTTACAATATTCCATTGATTCGACATTTTCTTCAGGAGTTGTTAGTATTGACGGTATCGTTAATACTTATCATCAGCTAACAATATTCAATGAGAATAAGTACTTCTGGAGGGTTATTGCTAAAGGCATTTGCGGTGATGAGACATATTCTGCCGTTTTTAGTTTTTCGATATTCTCACCGTTATCTGCCAACGGATTGACCCTATGGCTTAGAGCAGATGCAGGAGTTTCTCTAAGTGGGAATAAAGTTACAGGTTGGAATGATGGTAGCGGAAATAATTACCATGCCCAGCAGTCTAATGTCAATCTTCAACCATCTTTGATAACAGATGTGCCCTTATTAAACCATAAACCTGCTATTAATTTCGATGGCATAAATGATTTATTGAACGGGGTAACTATTCCTAATTTGCAGAATTCATCTTTGAGCATTTTTGTGGTTGCCAAAGGAGAGGCTCAGGGAGGTGTTGTGGCAGGTATCTTTGACATTAACAGTTACAGCAATGGTTTTAGTTTTGGTCGCTACACATATTCTGGTCATGGGACACTGAGTATCTGGAACAACAATTCGCTGGTTGAAACACCGACAGGCTCTTTGCCCAGTAGTGGCTTTAATTACAAAATGCTGGCAGGTATTAAAAATTTTGGTACTATGACTGATTTGCTCATTAATACTGTAACGCAAATTAGCTCCCCTAATATTGGATTAAATGACGTATTTACCAACGGTAATTACGATATTGGTTATGCTACTGGACTTGATTATTTCAAAGGTAACATTGCGGAAGTGGTTCTTTTCAATACTTCCTTGGCTAATCCCGAACGAAAATCAATCGAAAATTACCTTTCATACAAATACGCTCCACCGGTAAATCTTGGTCCGGATATAAACATTGCCTATGGGTTATGCGATACCGCTCTGAATGCCGGAGGTAGGTTTATCAACTATCTGTGGTCGACAGGAGATACCACTCAGGCAATCACAGTGGCCCAATCAGGGATATATTCTGTTACGGTTACCAATATCTTCGGGCAGCTGTCGTCTGATACTGTTATCGTCACTAAACCAGACGTTGTCATGAACGATACCTCTTTCTGCCTGGGCGATACCATTCATATCGCTGCCAATATGAGTGCAGGGTATTCCTATCAGTGGCTTCCCGGGTCATTCAGTAGCAATCACCTTACTGTTTTTAATCCCGGACTTTATTCCTTAACCGTGTTCGACACCAGTGCAAATCATTGTTCTGTGACCAAGACCTTCACGGTGACTGCTGATTCATTCGCCATTGTTGCTTCTTTGGGACCAGATAAAAAGATATGCAAGGGCGATTACATTGGATTGATAAATGGTGCCCAGCAGGCAGTAAGTTATTTATGGTCCGATGGATCGGGCAATAGTCTCATCATTATTAATGATGCCATGGGAAGCCAGCCTGTATACTCAGTTACGGTAAGCAGCGGCAACGGCTGTGTGGCTCATGATACTATACAGCTTACTGTGAACGGCGTTAATCCCATTGCATCATTTGCGAGTGACACTGTTTGTTCTGGTAATACTTCGCACTTCTTTGATCATTCCATTGTGGATCCTCCATTTCAGATCACAAGCTACAACTGGAATTTCGGCGATGGTTCTTTTTCAATGCTTCCCAATCCTGTCCATTTATTCGTTGACGATGGTTACTATCCTGTTCAGCTGACCATAACCACCGATTCAGGTTGTGTAAACTCTGTACTGGATACGGCAAAGGTATTCTCAAAACCTCATGTGAATTTTCTGCCCTATCAGGGATGCAGTGGAGTGCCTATTGCGTTTACAGATAAGACGCAATGTTATATTGGCACCCTCACACATTGGAATTGGACTTTCAACGATATCCATAACGTTGGGTTTGACACTTCTTCGTTTCAGAATCCTCATTATATATTTGATTCTGCAGGCATATATACGGTAAAAATAGTAGCTTCCTCTAATGCAGGATGTGTCGACTCAGTTGAAAAAACCGTTACCATCAAACGATCCCCTCCCATTGATTTCTCCATCACTACTGCCTGTGCTGAACATTCGGTATTCTTCCACGATCTGATCGGCCTGGAGCCCTGGGAAACTATTATTTCGTACCATTGGCAATTTGGGGATGGCAATTCGTCCATAATATCCAATCCCAATCATATTTTCGATACGGCGGGCATCTATAATACAGAGTTTACAGTGAAGACTTCCACGGGTTGCGAAGTGTCAATAACTAAACCTATTGATGTGGGCGGAATGCCTACGGTTGATTTTCTGTATGGCAACAACTGCATACAGAATACTACCCTATTTACTGACAACAGTTTGATCAACAATGGAAGTATAACATCCTGGCATTGGAAATTCGGAGGATTAGGCTCTGACACCCATCAAAACCCATCGTTTATTTTCCCTGATACTGCCACCTATAATGTCAGTCTGGCAATAATGACCGATCATAATTGCGTCGATAGCGTGTCGCATCCGGTTAAAATTGTTGCTGCTCCTACGGCTCAGTTTTCTGTTTCGCCTGAATATGGGGTGCCCCCTTTGCCTGTTAGCATGTCGAATTCGAGCGTGGGTGCTACCACTTATTTGTGGACATTTGGCGACAGCGAAAGCAGCACACTGACCAACCCTGTGCACACTTACCAGAATCAGGGGATATTCAGCGTATTGCTGAGTGCTTTCAACGATATTGGTTGCCGGGATACTATTTCGCACAAGGTTTATGTGCTTCCTACTAAAGTGGATATTGCCGTAGTTGGTGCACAGGTAACAAAAAATAACGGTAGGATTAGTGTGGCTGCCGACCTGTCGAACGAAGGTACGCGTAAGATTGAACATATTGACATGGCGGTTGATTTCGGTAACGGCAACATTCTGCACGAGCAATGGCTGGGAGCCTTGCTCGAAGGGGAGGGACTGCATTATGAATTTGCAGTTTCAACCGATATCCCTTCTAACGCTGATGTTAATTTCGTTTGTGTGGAAGCTTCTCTCCCCGACCTTACAGAAGACAGCATTGCCAATAACATCTTCTGCGTGGCCATGAAAGACGAATTCCTTATGCCTGAAATGTATCCCAATCCCGTGAAGGACGTAATCAATATAGCCTTTATTCTGCCTTTCGAAGATCAGGTGACCATAGATGTGGTGAACAGCATGGGCAGCTTTATCAGAGAGATATATAATGGCAACGGCAAAGAAGGTTATAATCGCCTGACGACCGATGTGTCAACTCTAAACAACGGGGTATACACTGTGAGGATATACTTCAGGGATAAAATACTGCGAAAGAAATTCGTGAAGTTATAAAGGGGTTCAGACTTTTGCCTTCATGACCGAATCATTAACTCCGCATTCGGCTCTCCGAACTCCCTACTTGCTAAAAGTATTAAACTGTTTGTATCCTACCAGCACGTCGTACACCTTTCCTTGTTCGCGGTGGTAGACATAGATGGTGTATTCGTTGTCGGTTTCGTAATGCGAGCCTTCTATCAGGGTTTCGTCACCCACCTTGGACCCGTTTTCGAGAAAAACATACTGGTAGTTATAATAGCCCTGCTTCAGATAGAGGTTGGCCTCGTAGCCTTTGAGGTCGTAATTGTATTTCATTTTGGCATCGTCCGAAAAGCGCCAATCGGTGAGGGCACCGCAAATATATAGGCCGCCATCAACCATAGGGGAATCGTATTTCAGAAAGAAATGCACATGAATGTATTCCGACTCAATATCTACATCGTTGATGTTGTCGTCCGATTTGATGAACATACGCCCATTGATGTCTTTGCGTGAAGCGAACACTTTGTAGGTCTTTTTTTCTTCGGCTTTCAGATAGACATTATAGCCATCGTCTTCCTTAAATATCTTAGCGATGAACTCAGAATAGAAGTTCATTCCCTTGATATCGAACTCGCGGAAGATGTTACCCCCGGTAAAAACATTCTGATCTTCATAATCATAATCCAGTTTGTCCCCGTTGATGTAAAGGGGCTTGAGGTTGAGTATGGCATTGTCCCAGCGGCCATTCTGCTGCACTATCACTTTCAGATTTTTGTAAGGATCGTTCACAGTGTAGCCCGACTTATCGATAGAGAAATCAACTTCCTGACGGTAGTTGCGGTATTCCACCACAGTGGGAATCTTCACAGTGGCGGTTATGTTTACCTTATTGTCGGCTATCATCATGCGGCGGGTGAGGATGAGGTTGTCGGGCTCGTCTTCCATATAAACCTTGAGCAAATAATTCCCCGAAAGGGTAGGCTGCATGCGTTCGGTAGGCAGGGTGATACTGTAATGGGTGTATTTCTGCAAGGTGTTGAAAGAGAACTTGTAATCGGTAACGTCGTCTTCATAGAAACCGTTCAGGTATTCGTTGGGCTGCAAGTCCGACGGGGTCCAGTAAGCATCGCAATGTATAAAAGTGTACTTCATGCGCTTGGTATCGCCGTCCAAATCGTCGAAAGAGAGTATGAGTTTTTCGGTGGAGTTGAGGTTGAGTATGGGGGCTGTGAGGGCAAATCCTTCGCG
>CAZNRQ010000267.1:1501-5189 GCA_964574845.1 uncultured Bacteroidales bacterium | reverse complement strand
ATTACTTTATAAAAGTTCCGCTCCGATATTCGTTGAGGGCGATTTCGATCTCGTCCTGGGTGTTCATCACTATGGGACCATGCCAGGCAATGGGTTGGTCAATGGGTTGGCCCGAGAGGAACAAAAACCTCAGCGAACTTGCCCGGGTGTGCACTGCCAACTGCTCGCCGGCAGTAAACAAGAGCACATGACTGGCCGTGGCATGATGTTTTTGTAAGAGGGTTTCGTCCTGAGTTCTTTCGCAAAAGAAGCCCTCCCCTTCTATTACATAGCAAAACACATTATGAGCTTCCTGTGTGGGCAGTATAAATTCGGTAGCTGCCGGAATTTCGACATCGAAAAACACCGGAGACGTAATGATATCGGTAACCGGACCCTTACTGCCCTGGAAACTGCCGCAAACCACTCTTACTTTGCCACCCGCTGCGGCTATTACCTCAGGAATATCGGCATTCTTGATGTCCTGATAACGGGGTTTCATCATTTTGTTGGAGGCGGGCAGGTTGGCCCAAAGCTGAAAGCCTGATATGCGGCCGTCGGCCGATACTTTTGGCATTTCCTGATGTATGATACCACTTCCAGCGGTCATCCACTGTACATCGCCGGATTCAATGACGCCTTTGTTGCCCAGGCTATCGGCATGTTCCACGCTCCCTTTCAGCAAGTAGGTAATGGTCTCTATTCCGCGATGAGGATGCCAGGGAAAGCCTTTTATATAGTCATCGGGATTGTCGGAACGAAAATCGTCGAGCATGAGAAAGGGATCGAACATGGGGGTATCGTAATATCCGAAAACCCTGTTTAGTTTCACTCCGGCGCCTTCCATGGTGGGCTGGCTTTTTCTTATTAATTTGATCTCTCTTGTTTTCATTTTGTAATTTCTATTATCAGGATTTACTACTCAGACACTATTGCAATCCAGTTTTGGACTTCAATTGCTCTATAAATGCATCAATATCGCCAGCGGTATGAGTCTTATAAATAAAAAAATTATCATGGGTGATATTATACTTTACGAAAGGTCGAAAAAGAAAAACCTGCTGTTTCACTATCGCCATAGGTTCGGTGAACTTCATTCGATAGCCTTTATCGACTTTCTTGATGACATCAATTTTGTTGTAAGGCACCAGCGTATTGCGTATCATTTGCTGATTGATGAACAAACCCTCTTCGGTCAGGGCCAGGGCGGGGTTGTTCCAGTCCTGCATAAAAAACATAAAAGGCAGCATCAGCAATATAGCTATACCCATAAACCAGCTCCAGCCGCTGAGGGTAGCCGGCCATCCTACGGCAACGTTACTTTGAGAACGAAAGGAGTACATAATCTCGGTGTAATCGTCCCAAAAGATATTGCTGACAAAAATGCCAATAACGCAAAGAACCAACACAATGGATAAATTGATAAAACCTATTTTTCTGATCTTGGAATTGGCCGGCAATTTGGTTATCACATGATATTTTTCTTCCAGGGTCATAACAATATGGTGTTAGTTGATTTGAATATAGGTTTCTAAAATCTTGCAAGAGGGCGAAGGAATGATCTGATATTCATCTGTGCTGGCAGGTATAAGGACTGCTTGCCCGTTACTCACTTTTACATTCCCGGTAAAAGAAGTCAGTTCGTAGGATCCTTCTATGCAAAGATGAACTATAAATGAGTCGATCTGAAAACATTCGCGGTTGAGACTGATATCGGCATCAATCATATTGACGGTGAAGAATTCGGATTCCTGAAGCAATACCGGTCGGTTCTTTGCGCCGGCAGGCCGCGCTTTATAGGCACCTTCGATATCGAAATTAATGGCATCCAATGCCAGATCGGTATGCAGTTCGCGGGTTATGCCTGCGGCATCGAATCGATCCCAGTCGTAGATACGATAAGTAACATCGGATGATTGCTGTATCTCGGCCAGCAAAATGCCGGGGCCAATGGCATGCACATGACCGGCGGGAATGTAGAAAACATCCCCCCCGCTTACAGGCTCGAAATTCAGTATTTCCTTCAGTGTTTTATTTTTCAGATGCATCAGATAATCGCTTTTGTGCATCTTCTTTTTGAACCCGCTGATGAGTTGAGCACCCTGATCGGCCTGAAGCACATACCACATCTCGGTCTTACCGAGCGAATCGTGTCTTTCCATGGCCAGTTCATCGTCGGGATGCACCTGAACCGACAGATATTCCTGGGTATCGATAAATTTGAACAATAGCGGAAATTCGTTGCCGAATTTTTCGAAAACCTTATCACCCACCAGGTCGCCCATATAGACCTCCACCAACTCACTGAGGGTATTGCTTTTCAAGAAACCATTGGTGACTACGCTTTCGTTATCCTCAACGCCTGAAACCATCCATACTTCGCCGCAGTTGGGCAAGGGGCTATAGTTGTGTTGTAAAACACTCGATATCTTATTTCCACCCCATACTTTTTCCTTGTAAACAGGTTTGAACTTTAAGGGATACAATTCATTCATACTACTTCAGATTATATTGCAAAAGTACGGAAAACAGGTCTATGGTAAGTCAAATATTTTTAGGGAGAATGTTGGCTATCTGCTTTTTTCGGCGCTGGTTTTTAAGGGCTTTTTATGCCTCAAATTATTATTGCATTTTAAGGTGGAGACTGCTAATAATTGCTAAATTTGCCCCAAATTTACGAACTGATTTTAACTCATTTTCACCATGGATAACCATTCCAACGACAAATTATTCAAAGAATTCCCCCCTGTTACCACCCAAGAATGGGAAGAAAAAATACAAGAAGACCTGAAAGGTGCTGATTACGAAAAAAAACTCATCTGGAAAACTTACGAAGGCATTCCCGTTAAACCTTATTACCGTGCCGAAAACATACAAGACCTGAACTACCAGCAGGCTTTGCCCGGTGAGTATCCTTATGTGCGCGGTTATAATGACTCGACCAATTCATGGCGCATTCGGGAGGACATTTATGTTATAGATGTGGCGAAAGCAAACAAAGCAGCTTTGGCAGCCATTGCTTCCGGTGCCACTTCCATCAGTTTCAAGGTAAAAGAACTTGCATTCAAAGAAGAACTCGCCAAATTGCTAAAAGGAATCAACCTGGAAGAAATTGCCATTCACTTTGCTTCTTCACATTCCTATTCCATACTGGCCGACTTGCTGATAGCCTATGTGAAAAAGTCTGGGTTCGATCCTAAGAAAGTGAAGGGTTCCTTCAATTTCGATTCCATCGCCTATTATTTGTGGCACGGTTCCTATTACAACAGCAGCGACGACAATTTCAACGAAGCGGCTGCTTTGATAAAATTCATTCAGAAAGACCTGCCCCTGTTCAAGGTTTTGAACGTTAACGGACAACATTTTTACAATGCCGGCGCTACTGCCGTTCAGGAACTGGCCTATACCCTTGCTTCCGCCAACGAATACATGGCTCAGATGACCGACAGGGGTATAAATGTCGACACGGTTTGCAGTGATATGCAACTTACCTTCGGCATAGGATCGAACTATTTTATGGAGATTGCCAAACTCAGGGCTGCCCGATTGCTGTGGGCTCGCATGGCCGAACAATATAAACCCAAAGACCCCGCTTCACTAAAAGTAGCTATTCATGCCTGCAGCGGAATGTATAACAAGTCCATCTACGACTCCTACGTAAATGTGCTTCGCCTCACCACCGAATGTATGTCGGCAGCTATAGGCGGCG
>CAZNRQ010000267.1:0-1491 GCA_964574845.1 uncultured Bacteroidales bacterium | reverse complement strand
AATGCGATTACCATTTCCCCTTTCAACAACACCTACAGATTGCCCGATGAATTCTCTTCACGCATTGCCCGCAACATACAGATCGTTCTGAAAGAAGAATCGTATCTGGACAAAGTGGTCGATCCTTCGGCAGGTTCGTATTATATTGAATCACTCACCGACGAGATCGCCCAGATGGCATGGAATCAGTTTAAGAAGATAGAGGAAGTTGGCGGAATGCTTTCAGTGATGGAAAACGGACAACTGAAGAATGATATTGAGAAAGTGGCTGCGCAAAGAGATATGGATATAGCCATGCGCAAGACCCCAATCCTCGGGACCAATATTTTCCCCAACCAGAACGAAAGCATGCTGGATGAATACACCTTTAAAGCAGTTAGGGACGAGGATGCTTATCTGAAACTTTATCGGGGCGCTGAGGCTTTTGAGAACCTTCGTATGGCCACAGAGCAATTTGTCAAGCAAGGAGGAGCCTGCCCGGGAGTATTTTTGGCGACCTTCGGCAATCTCGCCATGCGCAAAGCCAGAGCTACTTTTGCAGCCAACTTCTTTGCCTGTGCCGGATACAACATCATGCCGGAGTACTTATCCAAAGAAGTAGAAGCTACCGTATCCGCCATAAGCAAATCCAAAGCCCAAATCGTGGTGCTTTGCAGCTCGGACGAGGAATACGCTCAATATGCCTGCGAAGTTGCAGTAGCCCTGAAAAAGAAACTCAAGAAAATCCAGATTGTGATAGCCGGTTATCCTAAAGATATTGTCGATATTCTGAAATCTGTAGGTGTGGATGATTTCATCCATGTACGCACCAATGTTATAGAATCACTGACCGGGTTCCACAAAAAATTCGGAATACAATAGGTAAACAATCGGCAAAACAACAATGAATGACTCTGAATGACGCAAAGCCCCAGAGGGGCCCCTTTGGGGCAAATGACAACTAATGACCATCAATTAACAAAATAACTTCCTACAAATCATGAGACCCGATTTTACAAAAATAGATTACAGGCCCTCTCAAAAAGAAAAAAGCAAATCCAGCGGCAAACTGTCGAAAGAAACCATGCTTACGCCTGAACTAATCCCCCTGAAACCCGTGTATACGGTAAAGGACCTGAACGGAATGGAGCATCTCAACTATGCTGCAGGACTGGCACCTTTTCTTCGCGGCCCCTACTCCACTATGTATGTGATGCAACCCTGGACCGTCCGTCAGTATGCCGGCTTCTCCACGGCTGAAGAATCAAATGCTTTCTATAGAAGAAACCTGGCAGCCGGACAAAAAGGATTGTCGGTGGCATTTGACCTGGCTACCCATCGTGGCTACGACTCCGACCACGAACGCGTAGTAGGCGATGTAGGCAAGGCCGGTGTTGCCATAGATTCCATTCTCGACATGAAAATATTGTTCGACAGCATCCCTCTGGATAAAATGTCGGTTTCCATGACCATGAACGGAGCCGTGCTGCCAGTGCTGGCTTTCTATATTGT
>CAZNRQ010000266.1:0-5193 GCA_964574845.1 uncultured Bacteroidales bacterium | reverse complement strand
ATATGGACATTGAGAGTTTTTGGATAGCCTTCGGTAAGAGGGCAAGATCTCTCAGAAAAAAAAATAAATGGGGGCAAAAAGTCGTTGCTGCAGATGGTGGATTGCAGATAAGCGTGATCTCCGCTATCGAAAACGGGAAACGGAAAATTTATCGGGAAACCCAGGAAAAACTATTCAAAGGATTGGGAGTTACCAGAGCCCAGTTTTTCGATACCGATGAACTCCGCTCCTTCGAAGGTATCAACCAGCGCCCCTGTTTGGGTGAGGTTTGCTGCCGCAAATGTTTGGAAACAGCCGAAACATAGGAATGGAAAATCGGACGCTGATAAACGCGGATGATTATGAAATACGCTGATTCCTTTTTATGATTTTTGCGGATGGTTTGACAAATTAATTGCCCTTCCACACAAAAAAACCTGTTAAAACCCCTGACTTACGCCAATTGGCTGATCGGACAAAAAGAACAATCATTTGCTTTTTTAAATCGGTCATTCGGGCTATTTCGCCCCTTCCATGATGAATGACATTTATCAAAACAATTAAGAATTATTCTAAATAACTTGCTTTTGCTTTTTAATTGGAGTAACTTTGATGTACCAAATAAATAAAATACAAATTATGAAAAATCTCAAATTAATAGCTATCGTCCTTATATTAGGGATGGTTACTGTATCATGCAAAAAAGAAGCCGGACCCGCCGGGCCCGCAGGCGCCAATGGTACCAACGGAACCAACGGAACCAACGGAACCAATGGCACTAACGGAACCAATGGCAACGCCAATGTTAAGGTTTACGGTTTTGGACCCACAACGCTCAACTCATCTAATGCCTATTATGCTTATTTTTCGCCTGCAGGATTAACGGCCGGCTTGATAGATTCCAGTGTGATAATATCCTACTACGGCACAGGTCCGGGGTCGTGGAATGTGGCCAATGGATTGGGCCCTGTCGGCTCATACAGCACCATTCAATACACCTATAATTCGCCTCCCGAGGTTGGAATTTACTTACGCAATGCCGATGGAACCAGTTATAGCGGACCGGATGTAACCTGGGATTCGGTTAGGATATTTGTTATTCCTGCTTCAGCTTTGCGATTGGCTCATAAAAATCACATAGACTTTAAGAATTATTCGGCTGTGCGAACCTTCTATTGCGAAGAATGATTATTGAATTTCACTTTTTTAATGAAAGCCTGCCGGTATAATACCAGCAGGCTTTTTTTTTGTGTCCCGGGTTCTGAAGTCAATTGTAATGCCGGCTTAGGCTCAGCCCTCATCATCCGAAATTACTTCTTATTGCTGTTTTCCGAGAAAATAAAATAAATAGGTATCCCCAAATAAATGGCAAACGAGATATAAGGATGAATGAACCCGGCTAGGATGCCCAGAATATACATGGCAGGTCCGAACACCACCGACATTTTGGTTCCCAGCCTGAAAGCAGCCACATCAACCGTTTCGTCGAGCAACTCCGGTTTTCTTAACACATAATATCGCATCAGCGAAAAACTGGCAGCCATCAGCGACATCACCAGGCCATAAAGCACCACCGAGCCCCGGTTGCCGGGATAATCGCCTATTACGGCCGTCGGAAAAGGAATAAAGGAGGTCCACAGCAGCAACACCGCATTCCACCAAAATATGCCATTGTCGAGGTGCTTATACTGTTTGAACAGTCGGTGATGATTCACCCAGATCACAGCAATGGTAAAGAAACTGATGATCCAGCCAATGATCTTGGGCAGCAGCGCAACTATAGATGCAGAAAGTTCTTTGGCCGAATCAGGATCGCTGATATGCGGAACTTTAATTTCCAACACCAGCAGAGTGATAATAATGGCAAAGATACCGTCCGAGAAAGTTTCTACCCGGCTTTTACTAAACAAATTATTCATGTTGCAGATTCTTTTTTGCAAAATTAATCATATGCGCAAACATTGTGGCAATGATCACCAAAATGATAGGTAATTAACAAATTAGTTTGAACCTATAAAATTGAATAAAAGATGTCTTGATTTTAATTTTAATTATGTATTATTGTATCTCCAAATAAATCAAACGAACTAACCCTCATCCACGTATCATTATAAAACAAAAAAATTATGAAATACAGAATCTTCCTCATTCCGCTCATTATGGCTACAGTATTATTTATGATTACGACAGCCTGTAAGAAAAAAGACGACAACAATGATTCTTCATCTGAAACCACTGTCACCGATATCGATGGCAATGTTTATAACATCATAACCATTGGTACACAGAAATGGATGAAAGAAAACCTGAAAGTCAATCATTATCGCGACGGGAGTACCATACCCAATGTAACCGATGCAGCCCAGTGGCAGGGGCTCACTTCAGGTGCCTACTGCAATTACAATAACGATGCCGGCAATGCGGCTACCTATGGCCACATTTACAATTGGTATACTGTAGCCGATGGCCGTAAGCTGGCTCCTGCCGGATGGCATATCCCCACAGAAGCCGAATGGAATACCCTCATAAGTTTTCTGGGTGGCGAAACCATAGCCGGAGGGAAACTAAAAGAAACAGGCACTTCTCATTGGTTGGCTCCCAACATAGGTGCTACTAACGAAACCGGCTTCACCGGACTTGCGGCAGGCGACCGCACCTATAGTGGCAATTACGTAAAGTTAGGCGAAACAGGCACATGGTGGTCATCTTCCTCCGACGGGACCTATGCCTGGGAATTCATTACAGGCAACTTCGGAAGCGATATAGGCGAAGAAGGCGGCATTTATACCTACGGACATTCCGTCAGGTGTGTGAAAGACTAAGCAAATAGAGTGTTGGGGAGACTATTCTAGCCAAGGAATGGCGCCAGTCACCACCACACTTACTCCAAACATAGCTTCCCCACTTTAGAGTTTTTGAATTGTAAACATTGGGGACAATTGATTTCCTATTATTTGGTATTAAGTTATCAGTACATTGCAGGATAATTTTTTACCCATATTAAAAAAAAAATCAACTCCTAAATCCCTTGCCAAATCATCCTTTCAAAAAAATTTTTATACATTTCGGCATTTGTTTACTTAAATTGTTTGTTTTTATAAAAAGATTAGTATTTTTGGATACGTTTTTTAAAGATGAATATCCTCTACCTGCTAATCGGAGTAAGTATGTTTGCCGCACTGATTTTTCTGTGGCTCTTCGTATGGAGCGTACGCTCCGGCCAATACGACGACAGTTATACACCCTCGGTTCGCATACTGTTCGACGACGATGTAGTGACTGAAGCTGAGCCGGAAAAGGATAGCATGGCTGAGAAACCATTAATTAAATAGTAAAACCTTATGGAGAACGAAAAATTCAGTTACGACAATGCGATTGTCAGAAATTTTATCTGGGCCACCCTCATCTGGGGTGCCGTGGCTATTATTGTGGGTCTGCTCGCAGCGCTGCAGCTAGCCTGGCCTGCTTTTAACCTGGGCCTCGATTTCACCACCTTTGGCCGTATCAGGCCCATTCATACCAATGCCATCATCTTTGCCTTCATCGGCAATGCCATGTTTGCCGGGGTATATTATTCCCTGCAAAGAGTGCTGAAAGCCCGCATGTTCAACGATTTGCTCAGCCGTGTCAACTTCTGGGGATGGCAACTCATCATTCTGCTGGCCGCACTCAGCTTGTTTGCCGGCATCACCACGGGTAAAGAATACGCCGAACTGGAATGGCCCATCGACATACTGATCGCTCTTATCTGGGTGGTATTTGGTATGAACATGATAGGCACCATCATCAAACGCCGTGTGAAGCATATTTATGTGGCGGTGTGGTGGTATCTGGCGACCTTTATTGGTGTGGCGGTATTGCACATTGTCAATTCAATAGAGATACCTGTCTCTCTGATCAAAAGTTATCCGGTATATGCCGGGGCACAGGATGCCGTGGTTCAATGGTGGTATGGTCACAATGCCGTTGCTTTCTTCCTCACCACGCCCTGGCTGGGACTCATGTACTATTACCTTCCCAAAGCTTCCGACCGACCCATTTATTCTTACCAACTCTCCATCATACATTTCTGGGCACTCATCTTTATTTATATGTGGTCGGGCCCTCATCATTTATTATTCTCTGCTCTTCCCGATTGGGTGCAGGCCCTGGGGGTAACCTTCAGCATCATGCTTATAGCGCCATCCTGGGGAGGTATGGTCAACGGATTGCTCACCCTGCGTGGTGCCTGGGACAAGGTGCGCGACAGTGCCTCACTGAAATTTATGGTTGTGGCTCTTACTGCTTATGGAATGGCTACTCTGGAAGGTCCTATCATGTCGCTCAAGAGTGTGAATGCCATCACCCACTTCACCGATTGGACCATTGCCCACACCCACATAGCTGGTATGGGATGGAATGCCGGCATGATATTCGGTATGCTCTATTGGCTGGTGCCCAAAATTATGAAGACCAAACTCTATTCAGAGAAACTGGCCAATATGCATTTCTGGATAGCCACCCTCGGTATCCTCATGTTTGCCATTCCTTTGTATTGGGCCGGCGTACTGCAATGGTTGATGCTCCGCGAATACAACATCGACGGACTGCTGGTATATCCTAACTTCATAGAAACCTCAGCACGTTTGCACCCCATGTATATTTTCCGTATAGTGGGTGGGACTCTCTTTCTGGTAGGCTTCCTGATGTTCCTTTACAACATGTTCAAAACTATGAGGCAGAGCACTCTGGTTCGTAACGAAGCAGCCGAAGCTCCTGCTCTGATCAATACCCAGAAACGCAGCGCTGCCGGGGAAACCTTTCACCGCTGGCTGGAACGCAAAGGCGTTCGTTTTGCACTGCTTATTATGCTGGCACTCATAGTCGGAGGTATAGTAGAAATTGTCCCCATGCTAAAGGTACAGTCGAACATACCCACCATATCCACCGTCACACCTTATTCACCTTTGGAGCTGTCCGGGCGCGATGTCTATATAGCCAACGGATGCTACAACTGCCATTCGCAGGAGGTTAGACCTCTGAGATACGAGACTGACCGTTATGGAGAATATTCGAAGATTGGCGAATATGTCTATGACCATCCTTTCCAGTGGGGTTCGCGCCGCACCGGTCCGGATCTGGCCCGTGCAGGTTATATAGGAAGTTCCACCTACAAGACTGCCATCTGGCATTACGACCATTTTATGAAACCTCAGGAAATGAATCCTCAATCCA
>CAZNRQ010000265.1:0-5207 GCA_964574845.1 uncultured Bacteroidales bacterium | reverse complement strand
CACCACTGTGGAACTTGACCTGACCCTGGCCCGCGGTCTGAATTATTATACGGGAGCTATTTTTGAAGTAAAAGCCAATGATGTTGCCATGGGGAGCATTTGCGGAGGAGGCCGTTACGACGACCTGACTAGTATCTTTGGATTGCCAGGAGTTTCCGGAGTGGGTGTTTCTTTCGGAGCCGACAGAATATACGATGTGATGAACGAACTACAGCTGTTTCCATCGGAAACCAATATTTCGACCAAAATACTTTTTGTGAATTTCGGAACCAATGAAGAGAAATATGCACTGGAAGCTCTCGTTAAATTCAGGCAGGCTGGCATAGCTTCGGAGCTGTATCCTGATGCCGCTAAACTGAAAAAACAATTCTCGTATGCCGATAGTCGTATGATTCCATTTGTTGCCATGGCGGGAAGTGAAGAGATGAGTGAAAAATGTTTTAAACTGAAAAACATGGCAACAGGGGAAGAGAAAAAAATCACGGCAGAAGAGATCATTAATGAATTAAAAAATTCATACCTTTGAACCAAATTCAACTGAGCTATTTGCTACAATATGAATAACTGGCTTCTTAAATTCAAGATTAAGATCAACCGCAGCGGACTCTGCGTTTAGTATTATTGCCATTCCCCATTGTGGATTAACCTCCACCCTATTTTATCATTAATTATTACAGTATAAATCGCAAATCCGTCGGTTGACGGATGAGCCTAAATTATAAATATTATGACACTTATAATCACAGGAAACAATTTAACCATTGAGGACGTTGTAAACGTTGCCCGTAATAATCAGAAAATTGAATTGCATCCCGATGCAATCGTTAGAATCAAGAAATGCCGTGCCATGCTCGAGAAAAAACTCGAAAATCATGAGATCATGTACGGTATCAACACCGGAATCGGTGAATTTTCGGAAATCGTTCTGAACGACGACCAGGTTCAGGATTTTCAGAAATACTTAATCTATAATCATGCTGCCGGTATTGGCGAGCCCATGCCGATAGAACATGTTCGTGCTGCCATGCTGAGCCGTATCAATGTGCATGCTCATGGAAATTCGGGCTGTCGTCCGGAAATTACACAAACCTATGTGGAAATGCTCAACAAAGGCGTTACTCCTATGGTTTGCAAAAAAGGCTCTGTGGGTGCCTGCGGCGACCTGGCACCAATGTCGCAGATAGCTTTATTGCTGATGGGCGAAGGACATGCTTACTATAAAGGCGAATTGCTGGAAGGCAAAGTTGCTATGGAAAAAGCCAATATTCCGGTACCGGGATTGATGGCTCGCGACGGTCTGGCTGCTATCAACGGTTCGAACTGCATCACAGGGATTTCATGCCTTATTTTGCATGATGTGAATAATTTCCTGAAACAAGCTGAAATTGCCTGCGCTATGTCGCTGGAAGCTTTGAAAGCCAATTTGAAACCATACAACAGCCGTCTTTTGGAAGTACGCGGATTTCCGGGTGGTGTGAGAAGCGCTGCTTCAATCCGTAAAGTTACTCAAAATGGTGATCTGGCTACCAACAAGATCAAGGTGAAGGTTCAGGATGCTTATTCTATGCGTTCGACCCCACAGGTGATAGGTTCGGCTCACGACCAGATCAAATGGGCACGCTCACAGGTGGAAATTGAACTGAACGGCGTTGCTGATAATCCTATTTTCTTTGCAGAAGAAAACCTGCAGCTTTCGGGAGCCAACTTCCAGGGCACACCGGTTTCGGTTCCTATGGATATGGTAGGTGCTGTGGTTACCATGGTTTGCGTGCTGTCGGAAAGAAGAATGAACCGCCTGAACAATCCCGCTTTGAGCGTGGGTCTGCCTCCTTTCCTTACCAAAGGTGCCGGTATGTTCTCGGGTTTGATGCTGAGCCAATATACTGCCGATATGCAGACCGTTGAGCAGAGAATTTTATCGATGCCATCATGCGTTCAGTCGATACCGGCTGCTGCAGATCAGGAAGATTTCGTTTCTATGGGTATGAACGGAGTTTTGAAAAATCTCCAGATCATGGACAATGCCTACGGAATTTTAGGAATCGAATACATGGCTGCTGCCCAGGCTCTGGATCTGCGTGAGAAATTTGATGATGAAAAATACAAACTTGGCGACGGGACCAAAGCTGCCAAGGATGCTATCCGCAAACACGTGGAGTATCTCGATATCGACCGTCCTTTATATCCTGACCATAATAAGATGAAAGATCTGGTAGCTAGCTGCGAGATATTGCATGAAGTGGAAAAAGTGGTAGGAAGCCTGGAATAAGTCAGATTTCAGATTTTAGATTTCAGAATTAAAAATAAAAAAAAGCTGCTTTTTACAAAGCAGCTTTTTTTTATTTATTTGAAATAAACTCTTTATCCCGACAATTCTTGTACGGGATGTGATAGTGTAAAGCTCACCTCCTTTGTCGGCTCGCTAACACTATCATCAGAATCTGAACAAGTGGTGCATATTGCCACTCATGATCATCATCGTATAGAAAATTCCGATTATTGACAACATAGCGCCCTGAACAATTCCCAGGATGCCAAGGATGAAAGCGATAAGGGTTTTGACAAAAGAACCGCCATGATATTTTTGCTTATCGACTTTATAGAGTTCCATGCCACGACGGCCCTTGATGAGGCCCACAATACTGAGAACTATGCCCGTTACGCAACAAAGAAATCCAAAAAAAGGAATGGCATATAACAAAGCTACAGCATTGCCCCAGATGCTGAAAGTTAAAGCACTGCCTGCTTCGGGCAGAAATTCTTTTTGTTGAGTGGTTATGTCTATTGTTTCCATAATGTTGTGTTTATTATTGAAATGATACGTTTATAACTGCGAGTGTCAGAAATGCCTGAATCCTTCAGTGGCAATAATAATAGTAAATATGAGTCCGTAGATGGAGAGTATGGCTCCCTGAACGATGCCCACAATACCCAGAATAAATGCAATGAGGGTTTTGGCGAAAGAACCACCGTGATATCTTTTCTTGTCGAGTTTCCAGATATCCATGCCGCTTTTGCCTTTTTTAAGTCCTATGATGCTGAGGACGATTCCGGCTATGCAACAAAGAATGCCCAGGAAAGGGATCATAAAAAGCCAGGTGAGGGAATTACCCCAAATGCTAAGGGTTAAAGCATGGCCTGCTTCGGGGAGAAATTCTTTTTGAGGAGTTTGATCTATTATTTCCATGATCTATTGTATTAAAAAGTGAAAATATATGGTTGATAAAATTGATAAAATGAAACAAACAAGAGAAAGAAATAATCCGACAGAACCCATCACTCGTCCGAATTTAGCATTGCGTAAGTGAGAAGGAGCTATCATATCGAGACTTGATTTTTGCTGCTTTTTGATCTTACGTCCATAAACGAGTGCCAACATAGACAAAACTGTAGTAAAAATGGTTAACAATATACCATAGACCGGGAGCCAGAAAAACCAGCAAAGCATGAGGGAGAGCAGGCCGCAGAAGAAAGAAAACCAAGAGGATGATTTGAGGGACATAGGATAGTATTTTTTACGTCGCTTTTTGCGAAAATAACCGAATACAAAGTACGGGTTATTTTTGATGATGAGGATGAAATTTTTGTGATTTTTGATTGATTATCTTTACTGACAATCATTAAACATCAAGGTGCACATGTAGTGAAACTTTTTATAATGATGTATGTAAAGATAAAAACTTTTGGATTACACAATAAAATATAATACAACTGCGTTATAAAGGTTTAACATCTTTCAGGAAATAAGATGCCTGATGATATTATTGAAATAAACGGCGACATCGGACCTGCACCCAAAGATGGTAAGGTTTGGAACTTACAGGAGGAAGGCAATACTTCGACCGGAAGGAAGACTTATGCCTTGCAATGGAATCCGCGTGAGGGAGATTGCGGAAATCTTTTCTTCAATTTATGCTATGAAATATTCCACAAATATAGAGGAAGCAAGTCGGCGAAGCAGTTTATGTGTCTTTTTGATAGTGATGCCGAAAAAGTCTTGCTAAGAATTTGTTATTGCCATTTGGCACCTATCGGAACACTTTGTTATCTTTTTTATCGTTGTGGGCGCATTACATGCTTTGGGAATCACGGTATTTATGAATTTATTGCGCAACATACGATGAATCCAAAGAATGGGAAATTTTATACTTCAGGACAAATACGAAGTCACATTGACCGCATAAAGTCTTGTCCAGTTCAGTTCGAACATCTGAAAGAAAGTATCAGAAAGCTTTTTTTCAGTGTTTGTAAGCTAGAATCGGATAAAAAGGTGTTCGAAGATTTTTTTTCATAAGCTATTGATTTTTTATTATTTACAGCGTTTTGCGTGACAAAGTCGTGACAGAGTCGTGACAGAGATACTGTAGGCATTGACTTGACTATCAGAATGTAGTAATTTAGCGTTTTCTTTGATGATAGAAATATAACAGCGAAGCAAAACAAATAAAAATAGCATGTCACCTTTTATTAAAAGATCGATAGAAATGTTAGCCGAATGCAATACAATTAGCATTGTTGATGAAAGGTATGGCAAGGGAGGTGTGTTGGTTGATAAAGGCAATAGCTGCGGCGATGAATTTGAAGATTGTGTTGCTGATTTGAAAATTGGGAGGAGGATCTCTGACATTCTGTTTTGTTTTGTGAAAAGACACGTTCATTAAGGTGAAATCGAATTTCATGAAGGTGAATACCCAAATCACGAATGTGACAATAAAAATCGTGGAGGTGACAAGCCGATTCATGAAGGTGACAAGTCGAATCATGAAGGTGACAAGTCGAATCATGATGGTGATAGTTCAATTCATGAAGGTGATAATGAAAATCGTGAATGTGACAATCCAAATCATGAAGGTGACAAGACGTTTCATGAAGGTGACAAGAAGATTTACGCTGGTGATAAGTCGGAACGCATCGTGACATGCTCTGCACAGGTTTTTGAAAGGACTGTTTTTTGCACTTCGACAGGCTCAGTGTTCAGGATGAGCGCAAGTTATGAAATGATTGTTAGTTAAGAACAATAAAAACAATAAGTTATAAATCCGTAAAAATTAAAGTTATGAAAAAGTTAGAAAAAGCTAAAATTGAATCGAATGGTCGCGTAAAGAAATTTATTGCTGAAAATGAAGTTGCGTTGTTGCTGATTACTTTGTTTGCCATAATCAGAGACGCGTTTGTGGAACACATGAAGGCACTGCAGGAGGCAGTGG
>CAZNRQ010000264.1:0-5262 GCA_964574845.1 uncultured Bacteroidales bacterium | reverse complement strand
ATGAAATCTAATTCAGAGAAAAGAGCAGAAAAAGGTAACGGCGCTGCAGGGTATCCAGGCACTCACTAAAAACCAATAAATATTTGTTTGAAAAGGATAATCTTGCCCAACGGGCGGGCTATCCTTTTTTTGTTATTTTCAAAAATACATTATCGTTATGACTGAGCAAAAAACAGAATTTAAAGTTTCAGGCGAAGAATTACTGGGCAAGATTAAAAAACTGCTTCACGAAGGAAATATAAGGCGCATCATTATCAAGGACGAGAAGGGAAATATCTTTATGGAGATACCCGTTACTGTGGGAATTGTCGGAGCTACGCTTTTGCCAGTATTTGCTGCAGTTGGAGCTTTAGCAGCCTTAGTAAGCAATTTTACCATTGAGGTGGTAAAAAAGGAAAATGATGAATCGCAAAATTAATTTTCTCCATGATTTTTCAAAAGACAAAGGATATTGCTGAACTTAAAAAGGTTTCGCACAATATTCGCAATGATATTCTGATCAGTTTGACCGAAGCCGGTTCAGGGCATACAGGTGGTTCCTTAGGATTAGCCGATGTGTTTAGCTGTTTGTATTTTTCGGTCATGAATCATGATCCGCAACATACTGATTGGGCAGAACGTGATCGATTGATACTATCAATAGGACATGTGGCCCCTGTTCTCTATGCTACTCTGGCACATGCCGGATATTTCTCCGTAGAAGAACTTAAGACTTTACGAAAATTGGGTTCGAGATTACAGGGGCATCCCGGAAGAGATCATGGACTGCCGGGTTTGGAATTGTCGGCCGGTTCTTTAGGACAAGGTTTGTCAGTAGCAGTAGGTATGGCTTTGGTAGCAAAGATGGATAAAAAAGACCATTTTATCTATTGTATAATGGGCGACGGTGAGCAGCAGGAAGGTTCCGTATGGGAAGCGGCTATGAGTGCCGGACATTATAAGTTGGAAAACCTTGTTGCAGTTATAGACAGGAATCAATTACAGATTGACGGACCCAATTCTCAGGTTATGGAACTAGAACCTTTGGCTGATAAATGGAGGGCTTTTGGTTGGAATGTATCAGAATGTAATGGAAACGATCATGGTGAATTGTTGAACTATTTCGATCATTGTAAAAACAATAAAGGAAAACCTAACCTTATTATTGCCCACACCCTTATGGGAAAAGGAGTGAAGGTAATTGAAAATGATTACCGCTGGCATGGTAAAGCTCCTTCGAAAGAACAGTTGACAGAATTTATTGGCATGTTAGAATAGATGTCTATGAAAAATTATACTAACCGCGGAAATAAAGCCACCAAATCTGGTTTTGGTGATGGAGTTAATGAAGCAGGAGATGCCAATGCAAATGTGGTGGTGCTGGGCGCTGATATCACAGCATCGGTCGGACTAGATATGTTTGCGAAGAACTTTCCTGAAAGGTTTTTCTCCTTGGGCATTGCCGAACAGAATTGCATTGGTGTGGCTGCAGGAATGGCATTGAGCGGGAAGATCCCAGTCTTCTCTACCTATGGGGTTTTTGCTGCCTTACGCACCACCGACCAAATAAGAATTTCACTTTGTTATAATAACCTTCATGTTATTATAGGTGGAGCACATGCAGGAATATCAGTAGGACCCGACGGTGCTACGCATCAGGCAATGGAAGATATTGCCATCATGAGGGTGTTGCCTAATATGACCTTACTTTCGCCCTGCGATGCCACTCAGGCAAAACAACTGACTTTAGCCGCCATCGAACAATGTAAAGGACCCGTTTATATACGATTCGGCAGGAGTGAGGTTCCTGATTTTACTGATGAGAAAGAACCCCTGGAAATTGGCAAGGGACAATTACTGAGCGAAGGAAATGATATTACACTAATTGCTACCGGACACATGGTGTGGGAAGCTTTACAATGTGTTGTTCAACTTCACGAGAAGGGGATATTTGCCCGCCTGATCAATCTGCACACTATAAAACCCATTGATAAGGACTTAATTATTCAGGCAGCCCGCGAAACCAAAGGTATCATTACCATAGAAGAACATCAGGTGAACGGTGGATTGGGTGGAGCTGTGGCCGAAGTGGTTTCACAATTTTGCCCTGTCAGAATGAAGATCATAGGTATGAACGATCATTTTGGTGAATCGGGGCAACCGAAGGAATTGATGGAAAAGTATGGCCTTACTGCATCTCATATTTACGAACAAGTTATAATGTTTCTCAATGACCATAGCATTTCCTGAAATGAAAAAGATACGACTCACTACCGTCTTGATGGTATTGCTACTCTTATTGATGGTAGCTTATTATTTGATACTGAACAAGGATAAATACAGCCGGCATCAAAATACAATAGTGGCTTCAAGGGTAGATTCTGTAAAAAAGACACAACCTGCTTGTGTTTTTGTATTGGACACCAATGTAAGTGCAGAGTTCCTAACGGGGAAATTTGATCCGGCAAAGGATGATGATTTTACTTTGGTGGACCCCGAATATGGTAACCGCACAGACCTTTATCTGTTGAAGGATACCTACAAGGCTTTTATAAAAATGTTCTATGCCGCCCAGCATGACGGAATCAAGCTATTCATTATTTCGGCCACCCGCAATTTCAATTATCAGAAAAGGATATGGGAGGCCAAGTGGAACGGAAGCAAAGCCGTAGATGGAAAGAATTTGGCTACAACTGTGAAGGACCCCGTGAAGCGTGCCGAGATCATTCTTAAATTCAGTTCTATGCCCGGAACATCGCGCCATCACTGGGGAACTGATATCGACATCAATAGTATGGATGTGAAGTATTTCGAAACGCCTCCGGGTAATAAAGTGTATGATTGGCTGACCAAAAATGCTTTTAAATATGGATTCTGCCAGCCTTTCAATTCAAAGGAGACTCGTACGAACGGATATGAGGAAGAAAAATGGCATTGGTCGTATATGCCCCTGTCTTCCTTGTTCCTGAAAGCCTATCAGAAAAAAGTGAGTTATGATTATATCTCTGGCTTCTCAGGAAGCGAAACGGCTGTCGAACTGGATGTGATCAACCATTATGTGTTGTCGGTGAATCCTGAATGTAAATAGGGATTATGGTCAATGAAGATTTTATCAAACTTTCAACTTTTGTCAGACATTTTATTATTTTAAAAATATTTTTAAAAAACATTAACATGAAATTACGTTTACTCTTTACGCTTTTTGTAAACATCTTATTTGTGATTGGTGGTGTGGCCCAAACCATTCAACCATCTCTGATCCCTCAACCCGTTTCGGTGAAACCCCAGGGTGGTGATTTTGAGCTAAAAGCTAATACTAAGATCTATTACTCCAATAAGTCAACCCAAAAGGATGCTTACATTTTTAATGAATACCTGCAGCAATATTATGGTTTTACTTTGAAGTCAGAACCTATGTCATCGCTGAAGAAGGTGAATTGTATTGTACTCGATGCCAATGTAGTAGTAGCAAAGGCCGGTTCATATAAGATGAAAATATCCAATGATAAAATTGATATCAGCGGAGATGCCAGTGGGACTTTTTACGCACTGCAGACTCTAAAGCAATTGCTTCCCACCAAAAAACAAGATAAACTAATTATTCCCTGTTACGAAATTGAAGATTTTCCACGTTACGAATGGCGCGGAATGCATCTGGATGTGGTACGTCATTTCTTTTCCAAAGACTTTGTCAAGAAATACATTGATTATCTGGCTTCCTATAAGATGAATACCTTCCACTGGCACTTGACCGATGATCAGGGATGGAGAATAGAAATTAAAAAATATCCTGAACTTACTCAGGAAGGAGCATTCCGCAAGGGAACGCTGATAGGGTCCTATCGCAATTTTCCACACCAGTTTGATACGATACGCTATGGAGGTTTCTATACACAAGAAGATATCAAAGAGATAGTGGCTTATGCCGCCGACAGACATGTTAATGTGGTTCCTGAAATTGAAATGCCCGGACATAGTCGTGCAGCCTTGGCAGCTTATCCTCTGTATTCCTGCACCGGCGGTCCTTTCGAAGTTGGTCAGATATGGGGTGTGGAGGAAGATGTTTTTTGCCCTAAAGAGGAGACTTTTTCTTTTCTGGAAGATGTGCTGACAGAAGTAATGGCTCTGTTTCCGGGAAAATACATTCACATTGGAGGAGATGAAGTGCCTAAAACGAGGTGGAAAAACTGTGCCCACTGCCAGGCCCTGATGAAAAAAGAAAATCTTAAAAATGAGGATGAACTCCAAAGCTATTTTATCGGACGTATTGAAAAGTTTGTGACTTCCAAAGGCCGCACTATTATAGGCTGGGATGAAATTTTGGACGGAGGTGGTTTGGCTCCCAATGCTGCCGTTATGTCGTGGAGAGGACTGGAGGGAGGTATTGCTGCAGCAAAAATGGGACATAATGTGGTGATGACGCCCGGAGGATATTGTTATTTCGATCATTACCAGGGAAGTCCCTCTTCCGAACCTTTGGCCATCGGAGGATATACTTCTCTGGAGAAAGTTTACTCTTTCGAACCTACCCCAAAAGAATTGACTTCGGAGCAACAAAAATATATTTTGGGAGCTCAGGCCAATTTGTGGACAGAATATATTGCCACCACTGATCATGTGGAATACATGATTTTTCCGCGAATCTGCGCTCTGGCCGAAGTATTATGGAGTCCACAACAGGATCGCAACTGGGATAGTTTTAAATCGAGACTTATTTCCCATTTTAGTCTGCTGGATATGCTTAAGGTGAACTATTCCAAAGCTTTGTTCGATTTGATGATGAAGATGGAAAAAGATGAAAAGGGCGTAGGAGTGAGGGTGAATCTTTCGTCAAACTTCCCCAATCCGGAGATATATTATTCGCTGGATGGAAGCCAACCTACCGCTAGTTCTCAAAAATACTCTCAACCAATACAGATCGCCTCTGATACAGAACTCAAGGCAGCATTGTTTAAGGATGGTATGGCCAAAGGAAACATATTCGAACAGCAATATCATATCAACAAAGCCAGTGGCAAAAAGATTACGCTTACAACCGAACCTTCGCCCAATTATAATAACGGAGGGGCTTTTACACTGGTGGATGGTATTCAGGGTGTGTTGCCCTGGTATGGCAAAGAATGGCTGGGTTTTTCGGGAACCGATATGGAAGCAGTGATTGATCTGGGTGAAACCAAAAGCATCAGCAAGGTCACTGTGGATGTTTTAATTGATGAAAACAGTTGGATACCCCTACCCAACAGTATTAGTGTGAAGGTTTCAACCGACGGCGTAAATTACAAG
>CAZNRQ010000263.1:0-5286 GCA_964574845.1 uncultured Bacteroidales bacterium | reverse complement strand
GTACCGGCCCAGCGATTGATGGACTTTGTTTCAGGAAAACAATCGGCCGACCTGCCGGTTACATCATACAAACCCGGTATAGAATCCGTGGATCTTCACTCTGTTTTCCCCGATTTCATTCACTCCGCTTTGCAGTCGGGCTTCCGTCAGTTTGGCGAGGCCATGAAGGGATTTATGACCAACGAGGCAGTGGTTCATGCCCCCGAATCCCGGACATCCTCTCCGGTTCGCATACCCAGAGATGCCGAAACTTTGGAGCATATCACCATCAAAGGTTTGTATCCTTGCGGCGAAGGAGCAGGGTACGCCGGAGGGATAGTTTCTGCGGCTATAGATGGGGAGAAATCGGCTGGAAAATGCGTGGAAAGTTTTAAAGTCAAATAGGGTCTGCAATATTTTAATTGCCCGAAATTATCAGTTTTCCTGAGGCTATGCTTTTATTTTCGCTGATAATTTGAATGGTATACATGCCTTGGGTTAACCCGCGGCAATCAAAGCTTGCCTTTGGGTCGGAAATTTCAATAAGCTGAATGCTTCTGCCCATGAAATCATTTATCATTATTTTATCACCGGTTTTCAGATGAGCTGCATCCAGAGTAAAATGATCGCAAGCCGGATTGGGATATAGTTTTAAAGAAGCCTTGGTCGGCGATGGATCATCTATGCCCACAACAGAAGATTTTATTAACAGACCCGATCCTCCACAAATATATCCCACACCCGCCTGCGGAAAAAATACCGAGAAAAGGATACCGGTAGGCATTCCGCTGGCTTCCGTGGTCCAGGTGGTTCCTCCATTTATGGTTTTCAATATGGTTCCTTGTCCGCCACAGGCATATCCGGTAATCGAGTCGAGAAAAAAGAGATCGGTAATATCCGATACCGTTCCTGTGGTTTGTGTAACCCAATTGGCTCCGCCGTTAGTGGTTTTTATTATCGTTCCTCCGGTGCCGCTGGCATAGCAAATGTTCTGGCTGATGGCTTCACAATCATAATAAATGACCGATGAACTTACCGATTGAGACAACCAGTTAGTGCCCCCATTGGTCGTATGCAGAACTGCAAAATTCCCTGCAGCCCATCCACTGCTTTTTACAAATGAAATAGCATGTAGTTCAGTGCCTGACCCGCTGCTCTGAAGTGTCCAGTTGGCTCCGGCATTCGTTGTTTTGATAATATTTCCATTGCCTCCGGCAATATAACCGGTATCGGCAGAAGTGAAGCATACTGAAAATAATGCGGTGGTAGTCCAGTTGGTAGTTTGTTCTATCCAGGTGCTGCCGCCATCAGTAGTTTTCCAGCATCCGCCTCCAACAACATAACCGGTCGTGGCTGAGGTGAAATAAACCGAGTGTAGCCAGGGTTTCTGTGGGAAAGGGAGTGGACTTACATTGCTTGCCTGCCAACTTGCACCTCCGTCTGTAGTTTTCAGCACTGCTCCATAACCTCCGGCAAGGTATCCTGTTGAGGCATTTAAAAAGTAAATATCATCCAGATCGGTGGTAACACCGCTGTTGAGACTTGTCCATTGGGCAAAAGCCATGCCTGATATCAACAATATCATCATCGAAAGAAAAAGAGTTTTCATATTTTGCTTTTGATTTCAAAATGAATAATTGAACGTAAAATTAAAAAAATATTATTTGTCAGGTATAAGTTACTCTTTTTTATTCCGAGGAATATTTCACCCGACAAAAGATGGGTTTCACCGAAAATAAAGGGTATTTCGTAGAATTCCTTTTGCCGAGAAACGAATAATGGTTAATTTGGCGTCAAATTTAAAAATCCCATCCTGAATGAAAAAACTATTACTAATTTTAATTCTGAGCATTTTTTGCTTTTCTACTTTTATGGCTAATGCACAAACCACACATGGATTTAAACTCATCGAAAAACGATTTGTAAAAGAAGTTAATGCCGAATGCTTTTATTATGAGCACATAGTAAGTGGTGCCCGTTTGCTCAAAGTAGCCGCCGCCGACGATAACAAAACATTTAGCATCGCTTTTAAAACCGTTCCCGCTTCCGACAATGGTGTGGCTCACATTATGGAACATTCCGTACTGAATGGTTCGGACAAGTATCCCGTAAAAAGCCCTTTCGATGTCCTGATGAAAGGCTCATTAAAGACTTTTATCAATGCCTTTACGTCCAAGGATTATACAATGTTTCCCTGTGCCAGCATGAACGAAAAGGATTATTTCAATCTGATGTCGGTATATGTGGATGCCGTTTTTCATCCCCTGATCGAAAAGGACCAGCGTATTCTGAAGCAGGAGGGATGGCATTATGAATGTACCAAGAAAGATGGCCCCATTACCTACAAGGGAGTTGTTTACAACGAAATGAAAGGTGCCTATTCTGCTCCCAACCGCGAATTATCTTATCAGATCTACAAGAACCTTTTCCCCGAAAGTCCCTATGGATTCGAATCGGGTGGCTATCCTTCGGCCATACCATCGCTTACCTATGAGGATTTTATCAACTTCCATAAAAAATATTACACCCCCGAAAACTCTTACATCATGCTTTACGGAAACGCTGATGTGGATAAAGAACTCGAATTTCTGGATAAAGAATTGTCTAAATTCCCCAAAACGGGATTTAAAGCTGACTTCGTTGATCAGAAACCATTTGCTGCCATGAAGAATGTAAGCGAATTTTATTCGGTTCTCGACGGAGCCGATACCAAAGACCAAACTTTCTTATCCCTTGACCTGGTTGCAGGACAAAATACCGATTATGTGCTGGGACTGGCTCTTGATATTATATGCGAGGTACTCTTCAATCAGGATAACGCACCAGTTAGATTGGCTCTTCAGAAAGAAGGAATAGGAAAAGATCTCAATGCCAATTCTTCCAACTACAAACAAAATGTTATTACAATTGTAGCGCGCAATGGGAATGCTGCCGACAAACAGAAATTCTACGATATTATTATGTCTACCCTGAAAGACGCTGTGGCCAAAGGTATTGATATGAAAGAAGTGGAGGGAGTTTTGAATCGCTACGAATTCCAATTGCGCGAAGGCAATGATGCGCAAAAGGGGATAGGCATCATGTCGCGCATTCAGGCAGGATGGTTCTTTGGCAATGATCCTTTTGCAGGCATCGAATACGAAAAGACCTTAGCCAAGCTGAAAGAATCGCTGAAGAACAAATATCTGGAGACCATTGTCAATGATTATTTCATCAACAATAAACATTCGCTGCTTATCTCTCTCGAGCCAAAACCGGGATTGGATAAGGATAAAAATGCGAAACAGGATGCGGATTTGGCCGCCTACAAATCGAAACTTTCGGATACCGATCTGGATAAACTGGTTAAAGAAACCAACGATCTGATCGCATTCCAGAAAAGAGAAGATACACCAGAAGCTTTGGCCAGCATTCCTTTGCTGAAGCTAAGTGATGTAAATCCCAAGGGAGTTTGGTATGGTTGCGAAGAGAAACAGGCCGGAACTACCAAGGTCTTATTTCACGACGAATTTACCAATAACATTGTCTATTCCGATGTGTATTTCGATATGCATGTTTTACCCACAGATATGATCTCCTGGGCTTCGCTGCTGTCAAATTTGCTGACATCTCTCGATACCAAGAAATATTCTTACGGCGATCTGAACCGCGAACTCAACATTAATACCGGTGGATTCAGTACCAGTCTGGATACTTATTTTGAAAATCAGGACGACAACAAAATGATTGCTAAGTTTACCGTTTCTGCCAAAATGATGTCGGGCAAAGCAGACAAAATGTACGAACTGGCTTCCGAAATTCTCAACAACACCATTTTTACAGATACCGCCCGATTAAAAGATGTTCTGATACGTCATCAATCGCAACTCGATGCGGCCGTAAAACGCGATGGAAGCAAGGTAGCAGCCGGTCGCTTATTATCTTATTTCACCAACAGAGGTATGTTTAATGAACTCGCCAGCGGACTGGAATATTATTGGTTCGTTAGCCAGTTGGTCCGCGATTTTGATATGAATTCGGATAAGATCGTTGCACAATTGACCAATACAGCCAAATTATTGTTTACCAAAGACAACATGATGGTAGCTACTACCTGCGCAAAATCAGACCTCGATGCCTTCAACAAAGCCACCATTGCCTTTGGAAAATCCCTGCCCTCTGTAAAACCCGCCTTGAATACCTGGCAATTTACTCCTGAAAAAAAGAACGAAGGTATTCTCACCAGCTCCAAAGTTCAGTATGTGATTCAGGGCTACGATTTCAAAAAGCTGGGATACACATGGAACGGGAAAATGCGCGTGCTCAACCAGATCATTTCGCGCGATTGGCTCACCAATCAGGTGCGCGTAATTGGTGGAGCTTATGGTGGCTATTCCAATATCTCGCCTAACGGAACCATGACCTTTAATTCGTATCGTGATCCCAACCTGAAATCGACTATTGATAATTACGCAGCTACCTATGATTACCTTAATAAATTCAATGCCGATGAAAACACCATGACACGTTTTATTCTGGGCACTATTTCGGGAATTGATGTGCCCATGACACCCTCGCAAAAAGGCGATAATGCTGTTAACTTCTGGTTCACCAAACGCACCCTGTCCGATGTACAAAAAGACCGCGACGATATACTTTCAACAAAAGTTTCCGAAATCAATGCTTTTGCCAAAATGGTGAAAGACATTCTTGATCAGAAGGCTCTATGTGTTTATGGTAATAAAGACAAGGTGACACAGGAGAAAGCCAGTTTTAATACACTGATAGAACTTGATAAAAAATAGTACTACTTTGTAAGTGTGAAAGGGAATCCATTCGCGGGTTCCCTTTTTTTATGAAATAACATTTTTTCCGGCTCAAAAACCAAAATCCGACATTAGGCAACGATACCTCTTACTTTAAAAGAAAAGTTGTAGTAAGTAAAAGATGTTTTTTCAAATTTCTATGATCATTTGCCTCCTTCAAAAGTACTTTTTCTTCGCTCCAAAGTTCTGATGCATAGTTCAAAAATATTTTTTCCATTGTCAAAAAGGTAAATCCCTCTTTCCGAATATGTTTTCCCGTCCTCCGAAGCCGAAATTCCTTCGGAAAATTGTCTTCCGCCTTCGGAAAATTGTCTTCCGTCTTTGTAAAATTGTCTTCCGCCTTTGGAAAAACATCTTCCGTCTTCGGAAAATTGTCTTCCGAACAAGGAAAATTGTCTTTTGACTTCGGAAAAATATCTTCCGTCTTCGGAAAATTGTCTTCGGAATAAGGAAAAAAGTCTTTTGACTTCGGGAAAACATCTTCGGAATAAGGAAAAACCTC
>CAZNRQ010000262.1:0-5287 GCA_964574845.1 uncultured Bacteroidales bacterium | reverse complement strand
GTATTAGACACGAAACAATAATAAATGTTACAGATTATGAAATACTTTTTCAGGGTTTAATTATTTTTGATGCAAAATTGGGATATGATTTGTTTTTCGTTGGGGAGTAATTTGGGTGATAGATTGGGATATTTGCAAAAGGCCTTTATCTCTCTGAGCGAAGTTTTTGGAACCCCATTGTTGATATCCTCCGTTTATGAAACAGATGGTTGGGGGGTAGAAGATCATCCAGCCTATCTCAATGCGGCAATTTGTTTTAATACCCTGATGTCGCCCGAAGAGGTATTGGAGAAGATTCTTACTGTTGAAAAGGAATACGGACGAATCAGGACAGCTGGTGTTGTTGCCCCAAGAACACTGGATATCGACCTGCTTTTTTATGATGATATTATGTTGAAAAAAGAAAACCTCATCATTCCTCATCCACTTTTAAAATATCGTAAATTTGTGCTGTTGCCTTTGGCCGAAATCATGGGTGACTATCTGCATCCTGAATTTGGAGTGAGTATAAATGAATTGCTGGAAAGGTGTGATGACCACTCTGGTATATGTAAAACGGAATTAAGTCTGGCACAATAATGAACTATAATTACATTGCGATAGAAGGGAACATAGGAGCAGGTAAAACATCTCTGGCAACAATGATTGCCCAGCAATTCGAGGCCAGACTGATACTCGAACAATTTGAGGACAATGCCTTTTTGCCCAAATTCTATATTGACCCCTCCAAATATGCCTTTCCTCTGGAACTTACTTTTCTGGCAGAACGATATCAACAATTGAAGGACCAGTTGATCCAAAAAGACATGTTCACTCCCTTTATTGTTTCGGATTATTTCATTTTCAAATCACTGATATTTGCCAAGAAGACGCTGGCCGAAGACGAACTGAGGCTTTATACCCGTTTGTTTCAAATCATCAACGATTCGCTTACTAAGCCCGACCTGTATATTTATCTGTATGTAAAAGTTCCCAAACTAAAGAACAACATCATTCGTCGGGGCCGTAGCTACGAACAGAATATTGAGCATGAATACCTCGAAAAGATTCAGACCGGTTATTTCGATTTCATCCGTCAGCAAACCGACATGAGGATTTTGATACTTGATATCAACAACATCGACTTTGTTCATAACGAATCGGATTACCAGAAAGTGCTGGATGTTATTTTTCAGGAATACCCTGTGGGCATACAGCGAATCGAATTGTAACATCTTAATACGGGAAGACCCCCCACATTTTTTTAAGAAAGATTACTGCAAAAAAAAACTCCGGAAATTTCCGGAGTTTTTTCATTTTGTAAAAGACAAACTATTTTATAGCATCCAGGAAGGTTGCATCCTTCAGATATTTCAGGAATTCTCTGTCTTGTGCAGCCTGTGCTTTGTATTTGGCATCAGCAGCAACAGCTTTCTTCAGATATTCGTACATCACAGAAGTATTGGCAGTGCGTGCAGCGTTAACAGCTATCAGGTAATAAACGGCAGCGGTCTGCGGTTTAGTACAATCAAGTGTTTGTTGTGCAGCAGTGGTATTGCCTGATAACAACTGAGCCAAAGCCAGATTGTATTTGCATTTTTTTCCACCAAATGAAGTTAAAGCTCCGGCATAGTCACCTTTTCTGATCTTTAACAGCCCTTCGTTGAAACTAACGTCAATATTTTTGGCTTTTGCCTGACTGAAATAAGTAGCAGCCTGATCATCGTTCTTGTTCCAGAAAGCGAGTACGCCCAGGTTATAAAGAATCTGACCGTTGTTTGGGCTCAAAGTATTGGCGTTGTTCAGATAATTGGCGGCCTCATCGGTTTTGCCTAACAGCATAGCGCAGGCACCGGCATTGTTGAATGATTTCCAATCCTGAGGATAAAGAGTAGTAGCTGATTTGTATATCTGATATTTGGTAGCTACATTTTCAGTAAGGGTTGCTGAGTAAAGAATTTCTTTGTTGTCGAGTTTTTCAGGAGCAGTGGTTGATAACATGATGATCTGTTCTTTGCTCTTTTTGGGTTCGTAGCAATTAACAACAAATTCAGCTCTTCTTAACACAGATAACATGTTTTCAACTTCTGCGTAGATAACGGTCATGTCTTTGATGGCCTTTTCTCTTTCGAGTTTTTTCTCCTGGCTCTTGATAACGTTTTCTATGGTTTGTTTCTGTGGAATGCTCGAAGCATTGAGGGCTTTCATGAAGCCGTCGAAATCTTCACCTTTAGAAACAACATTGATAGGAAGCTGAGGAACTTCAATTTTGGCAGCTTTAGCACCTTTTACAGGAACTTCTGCAGGTAAAGAAGCATTGATAAGCGCTTTGTCTTTCAGAACAAGCTTCTTGATCATATCGTCGAACCATGCTTTGCCGGTTTTTCCACGCTCCTCAGAAAGTTTCTGGTTGAGGGTAAGTTCACCTTCGGGTGATGCCCATGCATTGATGTCTATGCTCTTTATTTTCCAATTCCTTTTTACGAAAGCAACTACTGAATCCAGAGCAGCTTTGTTAGCGGCATCTTTATTCAAAGCCAGGTTGGTGTTCAGATTTGATTTGTTATATTCAAAATACAGATTGCCTTTTTTGGTGATGATGGTTTCCAGTTCGTAACCATGCTCAGCTATTTGCATATCTTCTTCGCGCTCTATGCGGGTCGAAGTGTAAATAACTCCGTCAGCCAGTTTGGAATCTATACCTTTTGGTAATGAAACGTCAACTTTTTTGCCTTTTGTTGCCAAAGGATTAACAAATAATTCGGAGGCATTCATGCTGGGATCGTAGTTAAATACGTCGGTATAGGAAAAAGATCCACCGGTTTTGTATTTAATAACCTGTCCGTCGCCTGTTGCTTTTTCGCCTTTCAGACTAAAAGTTTTCAGTTTTACGATTTCTTTACCCGACATGTCTTTCAGAACCGGGGTAAATTTTACAGTTGCCTTTTTGTTGAAATATTTCGCAGGAATGGTGCCATTAACGCTTACGGAAATTTTACCACCGTGTGTTTCCAATACCTGGGGGGTTACAGTGTATTTTACAGTTGGGTATTTTTTTATCATTTTACCCAAACCGCAACCTGTGAAGATCAGAATTGACAGAAATAAAGCAACAAATACTTTAATGTTAACGTGTTTCATGATGTTTTTTTTTATGTTTATAATTATTCAGATTTGACTTTTACGTTGCAAATATAGAAAAAGATACACGAAAATCTAAATAAAAAAATAAAATTGTGGTTTTACCTCCATTATTAAACAATTTCTTATTTGATTTTCGAAATAATATCCCATAAAACTATGCCCACAGTTACCGAGATATTCAGCGAATGTTTGGTGCCGTATTGGGGTATCTCCAAACCCTGATCGCAGGCAAGCAAAGCCTCGTCGCTGATGCCGTTCACCTCGTTGCCAAAGACAAGCGCTATCTTCTCTCCGGGCATAATTTGCAGGTGGTTGAGCAATACGCTTCGGTCGGTTTGCTCTACTGCGTAGACCCTGAAGCCGTCTTCTTTCAGCGAAAGTATGGCGGCTGAGGTGTCTTCAAAATATTTCCAATCCACGGATTCGGTGGCATCGAGGGCGGTTTTTTGTATCTCGCGGTGAGGTGGTGTGGCGGTGATGCCACAGAGGTAAAGCTGCTGCACGCGAAAAGCATCGCAGGTGCGGAAGGCCGAGCCAATGTTGTTCATGCTGCGGATGTTGTCGAGAACCACTACCACGGGATTTTTTTCTGACTTTTGGAAGTCTTCTATGCTGAGCCGGTTGAGTTCGGAGGTTTTGAGTTTTTTCATGCTTTGCGTATGATTTTCGGCCGCGTAAAATTATAAAAAAACCCCGGTATGATGCCGGGGTTTGTGGTTTGAGTAAAAAAATCGGAATAAATTCTAGTGGAAGGTGTAGGATAATCCAACCCCTATCACTTCTTTGAACTGTGTGCGGGGACCTTCAGCTCCTGAAGGGAATTTTATCATCACATCATCGTCATAAATGAGTTGGGTGTTGATGGTGGTCGACAGCCATTTGTTGACCTTGAGCCCAATGAGGACATTCCAGTTGACATCAACATTGCCAAACTTGTGGAGGTAGTCGGTAAACATTTCGAGCGAGGTGTTTACGGTGATGTTCTTAAACACTTCTTTGTTGAAGACAGCGCGGAGGTAGGGTCCAAATTCTCCTTTCATCTTTTTGCCTTTTTCGACACCAAAAGCACCATGGGCCGAAAGGGTATCGTCCGTCACAAAAGTGAAGCGGCCGGCCGAGGGCGAAATGTAGAGCGCGAAGTATTCAGCAGGAACATAGTTGACACCTATACCCGCTACAAGATAGCCCGGAGCCATAATTTTCGAAATGGCGACACTGTCGTTGGGATAGTTGTAGCCGCTGGTGAATTGGGTGCGGAAGTTGCCCAGCAGGGTGACATCCCAATGTTTTGATATGGCATAACCATAGGAGGTGGTGTATTCTATCTTGTCATCAGTTTTGGTGTAGCGGGCGGCGCTGCCTTTGCCCAGAAACTGGAATCCGTAAGCCAGGTCGAGGGTGTTTTTCCATGATTGCTTTTTCTTTTTGTAATCGGCTTTGAGGTTGAAGAGGGCGCCAACTCCGAAGGAGTTCTGACCTCCGGCCGACCAGTTGGTGAAACTGGCCTGGGTGATGTTGAGGGCTGCGGTACCCAGCAGGGTCCAGGGTTTTACGGTGTCGGGGGCGTTGAGGCCCTCGCGGTCGAGGGGTTTGGCCACCTTATTGATGGGGTCTTGTGCATATGCTATGGAACATAGCAAAAGCAAGAGCACGAATAATGTTCTTTTCATTGTATGTAAAATTAAGGGTGGTTAGCTCTGTTTTTCTTTCAGCAGGTCGCGTATCTCGGTCAGCAGTGCCTGGTCCTTGGTGGGTGGAGCGGGCTTGATGGGGGCCTCGACTATCTTACGGTTGATGCGGTTGAGGACTTTTATCATCATAAATATGGCAAAAGCTACAATCAGAAAATCGAAGAGGGTTTGGAGGAAGTTGCCGATCTTAAGATAAACGGCTTCTTTGAGTATTTTGCCGTTATCGGGATTGACTATGGCATCGTGGAGGGTGATCTTGATGTCGGCAAAGTTGATGCCGCCGACGAGGAGTCCGATGGGAGGCATAATGACATCGGCTACCAGGGAGGAAACTATTTTGCCGAAGGCTGCACCAATGATAATACCTATGGCGAGGTCCATTACATTGCCTTTGAGGGCAAAATCT
The DNA here is from genome assembly GCA_964574845.1 of uncultured Bacteroidales bacterium. Classification (GTDB taxonomy): domain Bacteria; phylum Bacteroidota; class Bacteroidia; order Bacteroidales; family CAIWKO01; genus CAIWKO01. Next base: position 67 of record CAZNRQ010000262.1, on the reverse strand, counting down.
TTGAATTCTTTTACGTACCTATATACAAAAGAACAGAAATCAATTTATAAATAGGATAAAATGGAAT
>CAZNRQ010000261.1:1072-5301 GCA_964574845.1 uncultured Bacteroidales bacterium | reverse complement strand
GAGTTTAAAGATTGGTTAAAAAAAGAAAAGAAAAATAAAAGTAATATTGACATTCACGACTTGCTTACTTTTTGTCATAAGGTTGATAAGAAAATTAATGAAATAGAGTATCAATTTTTTATTGCAATTAAGACAATTAGAAATAAAGAGGCTCATAAAGTAAATTTAAAATTAGATAATTACCTCAATGCATCTGCTATTATTACTTCGATAGGAGCAATAATAAAGATTGCTAATATTGCTTATCCTGCAGTGGACGAACAACAAAAGCAAATAAAAAACCACGCATAACTTTCGCATTGCCGCGATGTTGTTTTTTTTGGGTTGACGTGGGGCAGAACGGGCAGCGCTTTCTATAACCTGTTGTGCAGACAGAAAGGGCAGTGCTCTTAAATCCCTCCCATAAACACGGCGGCAATATGCTGCCCGTTAGTGGTAATGCAAGAGATAATACTGAATTCAATAATAATAAAAAGTAAAATTTATGGACACTCAATACAAAGACAGAATTCAAACTATTCTACTCTCACAAATTGAGACAAATCCACTTAATCCTAGAAAAAGATTTGTTGACGAGGAGTCAGATACACTTATTGAATCAATCTTATCCAAAGGATTATTGAATCCTATCATTGTTTATAAAAGGAAAAAGGACAATAAATATATAATACTCGACGGAGAAAGAAGATTCAGAGCATTTCAAAAAGTGAACTTTAAAGAAATTGCATGTCATGTATTGGAAAATGAACCATCAGAGCTGGAGAATTTATCTCTTATGTTTCATATACATAATGTAAGAGAAGAATGGACGGACTTTGCTATTGCTCAAACATTAATAAAAGTAATAGACAAAATGGGCAAAAGTATTCAGTCCCTTGAAAGACCCGATAAATTGGAACTAGCAAAACTTACCTCTCTTTCGGAGTACAAAATCAATAAGTATCTATTATTTTATGACTACCCACAAGGAATTATTGACAAGTTTCTTGAATCGGAGAATATGGACGAGCCCATTAAAGGTATGGACCCCGACATTTTATCTGAAATGCATTCCCCAATTAAATTAATAGAAAAAGAATTACCAGAATTCCTAAAAAAGTATAGTAAAGAACGAATTATAGATGCTTGTGTAAAAAAGAAAGCAAACGATATAATTAAAACTAATCGTGACTTTCGATTATTAACAAAGTCATTGAACGCAATGAAAAAAGGCAATGTTAGAAAGGAAGTAATTTTTGAAAAACTTGAAGCATTTGTGAAAGAATTGGAAGTAACACCCCTTTCTATATTTGAAGAAACTTCAGAAACTATATATCAAGTTGACTCAATATTAAAAAAGACAGAAATCTTAATAAAAGAGGTCCAAAACTTAAATCTTAATCAAGTCACAAAAGAAGAACGCAAGCAAATCAAAGAATATATTGATAAACTTTCATTAATCCTCATATCAAAACTGAATTAATGAATAGCAAGGATAAAATTCTCAGTCAATTATTCAAAGCTGGATATACTGAGGCCAAGAAAGTGAAATTGCCAACATCCCTTTTATGGCAGCCTGACCTTATTTTCACCAAGAATTCGGAAACATATTATGTACTTTTACGATCTACAAACACCATACTTCCGTCATTTTTGAGCCGGATTTCTAATTCAAGCTCAAAATGTAATTCTCTAATTATTTTTGAAAAAAAATGTAGTAAGACAGAGGAGAATCAAATTATTTCTTTTGGCATAAGTGTTGGTTATTTCATTCAGGGAAAATTAACTTTAAAGTTAAGAAGCCAAGTTAAAGCCGTTGCAAAGGAAGCCAAGAAGAAATTACAGGTGATTGATATTTTTGTCAGCTCCAAGCAAGGCATTAAAGAAAGAGAATTTGTCGCAGGCAGAATAGAAGCTTTAAGAAAGATAAATAGGTATCCATTTAACCCGCCTAACCTGATCGAATATGACAGTTTTGCAATAAATAAATTATATAAACATATAGATACCGTTTTAGATTCATGCGATTGGATAATTATTATTCTTGAAGATAATTTTTCTAATCCAAAAATTGTTCGACATGAGATTCACAGGGCCGTAAAAAAACTAAAACATGAAAACATCTTTATGTTTGTTAAATCAACCAAATTATGTCAACAGGGTTGGAAAAGGGAACTTGACTTTATCAAAGCATTAATTCCTCCGTCAATTAAGTATTTGCCATTCTCAGACATTAGCGATTTAGAAGTAACCATGACTAAAGCAATACATCTCAGAATGAGTAAGATTTTTAAAAAACAAAAAATACAGACTGTAAATTAAATTCACTACCGCTGAAGCCATTTTAAGGCAGCCAAAGTGGATGGGCGAAAAAAAAGGTATTGTTTATTGGAAATAATATTTGTCCAGCGACACTGTGGTCCAACCTGAACTTGAGCCGAGGACTACCTGGGTAATATTAATTTGAATCAAAGGATAGTCTTAGAAATCGAAAAATGTTTAAACCATGTTTAAACCAGTTTTTCAAAAACCTCCGCTTTTCCAGTGATTCCGGCGCGATTCGAACGCGCGACCCACAGCTTAGAAGGCTGTTGCTCTATCCAACTGAGCTACGGAACCCTATGTTTTTCCGGATATCAAAAAATGATTAAGCAGATGTAAATTGCTCCGGAAACGGACGCAAAGATATAGAAAAATTGTTTGTCCTGCAAGAAGGTGCTGTTCAAAATACCTGTGGGTATCAGCTTCTCGGCAGTGAAATGTAAAAGGTAGCTCCTTTATCCTCTTCTGCTTCGGCCCATACGCTTCCGCCATGCCGCGTTATGATGTTACGCACGTTCGCCAGTCCTATGCCCGTTCCTTCAAAGCCTTTTGATGAATGCATACGTTGAAATACACCGAATAGCTTCTGCGAATATTGCATGTCGAAACCTACTCCGTTATCGCTGATGGAAAAAATATATTCATGCTCCGATTCCCGGCAATCTATTTTTATTATCGCCCTTTCTCTGTTCTTCGAGTATTTGATGGCATTGCCGATAAGGTTAATCCAAACAAGTAACAACAAACTGTAATCGCCCTTTATTACAGGCAGGTCTGATATCTGCCAATCGATTCTGGCTTCATCCTGCGGCACTACAACCTGAAGCCTGGCGCCCTCAACCACTTTATTCATATCCAGCTCGGTCGTCAGGATTTCCTTGCGGTTCGTTCTCGAAAATTCAAGAAGGTCATCAATCAATACGGCCATCAACTTGGCATTTTTTATAATCGTCTCCAAAAAATGCTGAGCCTCTTCGGGCAGATTTTCTTTATAATCGCTGGCAAGCATATCGGCAAAACCGCTGATATGACGTAAAGGCGATTGAAGGTCATGTGAAATGGAATACGAAAACGACTCAAGGTCTTTGTTGGCCGCTTCAAGCTGAGCCGTTCGCTCTGTTACGCGCAGCTCCAGTTCTTCGTTCAGTTTACGCACTTCTTCTTCAACCCGGCGACGTTCTTCGTTCTCCGATTTAAGGTCTTCCAGAAGATTCAGTGCCGCATGTTTGCTTGACTGAAGCGCGCTTAAGGAGGATTTTAGTTCACGCTCTGTTTCTTCACGCATTTTAAGCTCATTCGACAACTTCAGCGTACGCTCCTGAACAAGCTGTTCGAGCTGTATGTTTTCTTCCCGAATCTTGTCTTCCGATTTTTTCATCCGAACCATCGACGATACCTGAGCCGTTAGCTCAGCGATTTCTACCGGCTTGGTGAGGAAGGACTCTGCGCCAATCTTCAGAACTTTGATTCGGCTCTGACGGTCTGTTTTAATGGCCGTAAGAACAATCACCGGGATGCGGTTCAGCACTTCATCGTTCTTTAAAATCCTGCATGTTTCAAAACCATCCATTACAGGCATGGCAAGGTCGAGCAGAATAACATCGGGGCGCTCTGTGCGTGCCATCAATATGCCTTCTTTCCCCGAGTTGGCTTTTATGGTGCGCGAATCGGGAAACGCATCCGAAAGCATCGCACTCAGTACGGTCAGGTTGTCGGGGTTATCATCAATCGCTAATATTTTTATCATGCCCTAAAATTGATTGAACTATTCAATATACTTTTTCAGTGTGTTCTCAAATTCATCAAGGTCAACAGGCTTCGAAATATAATCGTCGAAACCATAATTCAGGATGTGTTCACGGTCGCCTTTCATTACACGGGCAGTGAGCGCAATTATGGGTATTTGAGTCAGGCTGCTGTCTTTTTTA
>CAZNRQ010000261.1:0-1062 GCA_964574845.1 uncultured Bacteroidales bacterium | reverse complement strand
GGATTGTTTTTCGCTTTTTTAATACCGTCAGCGCCATCTTCTGCTACCGTAACAAAATGGTTTTCGCCAATAATTGCTTTCACCGTCATTACATTATCGGCATTGTCTTCGATAACCAGAATGCTCGCTTTCCCTTTTTTTATGTCAATATGTTTGGTTCGTTTTTGCGACTTTTCAGGCGCAGCTTTTTCGCCAAAGATGCTTTGTACAATAACAAGTAACTCCGATTTGCTCACATCGCCTTTCTGAATGAGCTGATGTACGTTATTTTGAGATAGTTTTTTCAGCTCCTCGTTGCTTAGATATTTAGAGGTAAGAATTACTACCGGAATCTTGGCTGTTTTAACCGTACCGCGAATGTTCTCCAGTACCTCAAACCCGTCCATTTCGGGCATCATAAGGTCAAGAATAATGGCATCGGGTATTTTGAAATTCACAAACTCCAGTGCTTCAAGACCGTTTCGGGCAACCTGAATATGGAAGCCTTGCTGTTCCAGTATTTCTGTCAGTTGTACAATCGCAGCTTCGTTATCTTCCACTATCAGGAGTGTTTTTAACGGAGCATTCGCATCTCTTATAAGCAGCGGTTGCATCAGTGAAGGGCGCTCAATGCTGTTCATGAAATCGCCGGCTTCCTCAGCGCGTTTTTCTGAAGGTTCAAGCGGCAGTATTACGGTAAACAAAGAGCCTTTTCCCACGGCGCTTACTACATCTATTTGGCCATCGAGCAGCAGGCAATACTTTTTAGCAATGGCAAGTCCGAGTCCGGTGCCTTTGTGCTTGCGCGATGAGCTGCCGTCGACCTGAAGAAATTCATCAAATATCTGCGACAGATTTTCAGCCGGAATGCCGATGCCTGTGTCTTTAATGATAATATGAACGTGGTCTTTTACTACGGCGGCGATAATCTCAACAGAGCCTTTATCGGTGAATTTTACCGCGTTGTCAAGCAGGTTTTGCAAAATGTGATGGCACTTGGAAACATCGCTTTTCAGCAATGGAAGGTCATCCGGAATTTTATTCAGCAGCAGTATGCCTTTTTCGTCGGCGGCAGTTTGCAGC
>CAZNRQ010000260.1:0-5308 GCA_964574845.1 uncultured Bacteroidales bacterium | reverse complement strand
TAAAATTTTAATTTCCATGCTTAATGTTATTATTTTGATTTACAAGACTCTTGTTTCTGACAGCCTTGAGCGAAAAACTTTTCAAATTCTTCTTTGGCCAATTTCCAGTTCTCCTTATTAATACAATATTTTACCTTAGGTGATTCAATGGTTCCCTGTATCAGCCCGGCATTTTTCAACTCGGTCAGGTGTTGCGAAACGGTGGCCTTAGCAATAGGAAGCACCTCAAAAATATCACCAAAAAAACAAGTATCCAAAGATGCCAGGTAATTTAAAATAGCAATTCGTGCGGGATGTCCCATAGCTTTGGAGTACATCGCCACCCGTTTTTCATCTTCCGAATAATCTGTTTTAACAGGTGTTGTCATATTTTCAGCCATATTTTCCTCTTTGAAAATGTTTGTTGGTTATTCATAAAACAACAAACAGTTCGCAAATCTACGAACAATATGGTAAAAACAAAAAAAAACTTCCGAAGATCAACACTTCGGAAGTATTATTGTGTCCGGGCCTGAACTCCGAAATGTTTTTTAATTCTTATATTTCCTCAAACTCATCCACGATCCGCCATTATAAACTTCGGTGAATCCATTGGAACGCATGATGCTTCGGGCCGAGGCGCTCCTGGCTCCCGATGCACAGCATACAATGACGGGTTTGTCTTTTTTCAGTTTCGGAAGATATTCCAGTATGTTTTTTAAAGGAACATTGATGGATCCTTTCAGATGTCCCTGTTGGAATTCGCCTTTCGAACGTACGTCGATAATAATGGCTCCGCTTTTTATGATGGCGCCCAGGTCGGCTTTGGGCTTGGAAGAGAATAAGTTTTTGAGAAATTCGAACATTTTGTTAGGGGTTTAGGTGTTTTGAATTTTAGACTATTAGGTTATATTTTTTTCAATCATTAGCCGTTGGCTTTAGCCAACGGATCTGATTATTTCTAAATTAAGGGCTTTAGCCCAAACTCTTCATTGGTTTTGGCTAAAGCCGGATTTAATTTTTTAATTTTATCAGTCCACTAAAGCGGACGGCAATGATTATCAATTATTATGGTTAGCCAACAACCGCTTTTACTGTCATTTCGGGCACAGCCAGCAGTTGTTTTTTTACTTTGCATAGATTGGCTACATTGACAACCGAATCAATATATTTTTCAGGAAAATCTTTAGGAAGATGAACGATGATATCAATTTTGGTTGCCAGTCCTTTTTCGTCGAACTCATGTGTTTGGGTAAGAGTAATGCCATCCGCAGGGATATTGCGGTTATCGCAATAACCTTTCACAAAAATTCCGGCACAGGTGGCCATAGATGCCAAAAAGAGTTCAAAAGGAGAAGGGGCGCTGTCTTCGCCACCACCATTTAAGGGTTGGTCGGTACAAACGATATGGTTTCCCACCAGTGCATTCACTTTTTTGTTTCCGTCGAATGTTACTTTAATGTCCATTATTTTAGAATTAAGATTTTAGATTTTATTACGATTATTAATTTATTTCTTTACCGGTTTTACAGTTACCGGTTTAATCACATCAGCAAAATACATAGCGAACGAACGGTAAATAAAATGTGTCCATTTGCCGAAGGGAACAATGATGAGTGCCCATTGTGCCAAAATAATCAGATGGAAAAGGAACATCCAGAAATTGTTTTCAAAAACATTCAGATCAATGAAAAACCTAACTGCAAAAGCGCTGATGCCCATCATGAAAAGCCATATTACAAAAAACCAGTCGGAAGGATGCGAGAAGGAGCTTTTCTGGCTGCGTTTGCGCATTCTGCGTATCACAAAATCGAAGGTCACCACAAAGATGATGGCACTGAAAACATAGCCCATGGCAATAATGATAATACTTTCCGTGCCAAACCAATCGAGAAACACTGTGGTAAACAATAACAAAAGGTATCCTGCCACCAGAATCAGATGCTCGAACCACCATAGTTTACCGTCTTTGGTTTCGTCGCAGTTTAAGGAACGCTTTTGGGTGAACATGTGAATGAACAGCTCTTTCAGCGAAACCATATGCTTTTTAAATTCAAATTTCTTTGTCTTGGCCCAAACGATGTAGTACCACATGCGTGCAATGTTCGGGATAAGTATCACCACAAAAACACTGGCAATGGCATACATTTCGAAATTATGACCGTAGTGCATCCATTCCTCATGGGTAAAGCTCCCATTGATAAACAGTCCCACCACTCCAAAAATTACGAGTAAGAATGCAATGATATAGGCGGAGAGGTTCTTGTAGAGCAATCCTGACAAACCTGTCCAGTCGTATTTGGAAATCAGGTATCTTCTCACTGCCATCATCAGGTTGCCGGGATCGGCCTGACGCGGGCAGTTGGTAGAACAATCGCCGCAATAATAACACAACCACGGATCGACCGATGCTTTCAGTTCTCCTTCCAGCCCCAGCATAGTGTATCTTATCATCCGCCGGGGGAAAGAATTGTCTTTATCAGTGAGCGAACATATAGCCGAGCAGGTCCCGCAACTATAACATGCAGAGAAATCTTCCGCACCGTATTTCCTGATACTCTTTACAAAATCGGGATTTACTTTTGCCATTTTACCTATTTTTTAATTTTGTAATAATAATATGCTTCTTTGTCGTCCATGCCATCGGCCATCACTACACCATATTTATTCATGGTCATCAGATGATAGGTTACAATTTCAGAATCAACCCCTAAATGCTGAACCAGTTCCGGAATGTTTTTCTTTCCGCCGTTTATGGTTTCCAGAATATTCTTCCATAACTGAGGATATTCTTTCATTTTCAGCACCGTTGTTTCTTCTTCTTTGTCATTACTTTCGGATTTCTCAGGCAATTCTGACTTCTCCATAAAACCGTCTATCATGCCTTCTATCTCAGCATCGGTATATTGTGCAATTTCGATGGCATTCTCAGGACATACAGGGGCACAAATACCGCAACCAGTGCAGACCGCTTTGTTGACGGCAGCAATATGTTTGTCGCCGTTTTCGATCTCACGTATGGCTGTATATTCGCATACCTCCGCACATTTACCGCACCATACACAGGCGTCGGCATTAACCCTTGCCACAATGGGATCCAGTGAAATGGTACCTCCGCTCAGCAAAGCATTGATCTTGGCAGCTCCCGAAAGGGATGATTGCACCGATTCGGAAATATTCTTAGGTCCCTGGCAGCTTCCGCCAATGTAAACTCCCTTGATCACGGTTTCCACCGGTTTCAGCTTGGGATGGATTTCGTTGAAGAACTTATCGCCTCCTACAGGTATCTTAAATTTCTCAGAAACCAGCTTGCTGTCGCTACGGGCAACCATTCCGGTAACCAATACTACCAGGTCGGCATCAATTTCCAGTTCCTGTTTTGACGTCAACCAGTCCTTTACTTTAATAGTGGTTACTTTGCCATTGTTTTCAATCACAGGAGGATCTTTTTCGTCGTAGCGGATATAGATATCGCCTTGTTTGGATGACTTTTCGTACAACAGTTCCTGTTTGCCGTAGGTGCGTATATCGCGGAACAGGTGATAAGTGGTCAGTTTCCCGAATTTTTCGTTCAGCGAAAGGGAAGTATGAATGGCAGAGGTGCAGCAAGTGCGTGAACAATACTTGTTCTCGCCTTTGGTCTGACGACCGCCCACGCAATAAATAAAGGCAACGCTTTTGATTTCCTTTTTATTATGGATCAGTTTGCCGCTATTCAATTCCATCAGTCGGTTAAATTCAGGAAGTGTAATTACATTGGGAATGGTTTGGTAACCAAATTCGGCTTCCTTAGGTTGATACGAATCAAAACCCGTAGTAACCAAAACGGCGCCCACCGAAAGTGATAATATCTCGTCTTCCAGATGCAGGCTCAGGCAGGCTTTGTGTTTTTCAATAAATGCCTCATTGTTTTGAATGGCTTCCACATCTACTACGGGAACATCGGGAAAAGCTTCAGGGTAATTTTTATAAATAGCCTTGCGTTGGGTAAGTCCGAAATTGAATGCATCGGGAACCATATCCGTACATTCCTCCATGGCCCTCCTGATTAGATCAGGATCGCTTTTGCCATTGATATAGCGTGGCTTCACACGAATATCCACTCCGAAATTACCCAGACTTCCTGTCACCTTTTCGATGGAGGCTCCGGTAAATAAGGTAATATTAGAATGTGATTTCAGTTCTTTATAAAGTTTGCTTATCAGTTCTTTTCCGCTTTGTTCGGTGACAAACAGTTTTTCTTTTTGGGCAATATGTCCGCCCACAAAATAATCCTGCTCCACCAGATACACCTCATTACCCATGCGGGCAAGGTCGATGGTGGCTTTCATACCTGCCACACCGGCACCCAATACCAGGGCGGTTTTCTTCACATCTATTTCAATATTTTCCAAAGATTCCGATTGAGCCACACGATTGATACCGGCCTTGATAAGTCCTACCGCCTTGATGCTGGCATCATGAGGCTGATCGGAATGGGGCCAGGAACATTGTTCGCGTATGTTCACCTGCACATAGTTGGAAGGATTGAGACCTGCGCGGTCGGCTACATTTTTAAAGGTATGCAGATGGAGTTTGGGTGAACAGGAAGCCACCACAATGGCATCCAGTTTGTGTTCCTGAATATCCTTCACCATATCCTTCTGATTGGAATCGGCACAGGCAAACATCACATCTTTCGAAATGATGATGCCATCCTCCTTTTTCAGCATCTTGCTGATCTCTTCCACATCCACATAGTCGGAGATATTACCTCCGCAATGACATATATAAACACCTATTCGTTCCTTCATGGCTTGTTATTTTTTGTCAGTTTGTACCAATTTATTTTCGAGATTGCTAAGATAACCGGCGACTTCTGTGGCCGCACATCCTGCAGACAAAATGGAATCCGGAATATCTTTGGGTCCGGCGGCAGTTCCTGCCACAAAAACTCCTTCTATGCTGGTGGAAGCCGGGCTGAGCAGTTCGTCCACCTGTTTCACGAAATTCATTTCGTCCAAGGCCAGTTTCTCATTTACGAACATCTTCGTGACATCTTTATTGGGCAGCACACCTACCGATAGAACCACCAGATCGTGTTTGGCTTCTTTCACGGTTCCGGTAGTAATATCCTCGTAACGCAGAATCAGGTCACCACTGGTTTCATCTTTTTCGCGGATCTTGGCCACTTTTCCTTTTACAAAATTCACTCCCATTGATTTGGATTGCTGGAAGAACTCTTCGTAGCCTTTTCCAAATGCCCTGATGTCGATGTAATAGATGGTGATGTCTGCCATGGGCAAGGCACCCATCAGCAACTGCGATTGTTTGATGGAATACATGCAGC
>CAZNRQ010000259.1:0-5311 GCA_964574845.1 uncultured Bacteroidales bacterium | reverse complement strand
CTCTATCTGCCCCATTTTGTTGTAATGAATGCAGGGGAAGAGTCCGCCCATCATATCGGGATTGTTCTTGTAAACCCGTCCCTCGGCTTTGAGGCGGTGATAGAGCTCGGTGCCATGTGGGGCACCCAGAATATTGAAGTTGATATACGACAGACCGGTGCGTTGCGTAAACTCATACAAACGCTCGAACTCGGCAGGAGTATCGGTATCGAAACCAATGATAAACGAGGAAGTGATATGAATGCCATGGGAATGAATGGTGCTTATGGCATCTTCGTAGATCACGGCATCGCGGTTCTGCTTTTTGTGGGTCTCGTTGAGGCTGCCGGCATTGAGCGATTCGAAACCTATGAGTATGTTGAAACATCCTGCCTCGTTCATCTCGTGCAGCAATTCCTCGTCTCTGGCAATTTCTATGCTCGACATGCATCCCCAGGATATATTGAGGGGTTTAAAAGCCTGCATCATCTCGTGAGCGCGACGTTTGTTGGCCGTGAGGTTATCATCTACAAAGAGCAGTTTCCTTACGGGAAGACTTTTGATTTCGGCCACCACATTGTCCAGGTCGCGGTAGCGCATCTTTTGTCCGAAGAGTTTGGTCACCAGGCAGAACTCGCATCTATAAGGGCATCCCCGCGATATTTGCATACCCACCTGAAACACTTCTTTCATATTGACCAGATCCCATCGCGGAGGCGGTATCTGTTTGAACTCGCAGAATTCGTTGGTTTGATAGATGGGCTTGAGTGTGCCCTGCTCGAAATCCTGTAGGCATTGCTGCCACAATCCTTCGGCTTCGCCTATAACCAGGCTGTCGGCATGTTTCCGGGCCTCATCAGTCATAAAAGAAACATAAGGCCCGCCAATTACTACTTTCACCCCTTTGGAGCGGTAATAATCGCCCAGTTCGTAAGCACGCATGGCGGTAGTAGCAAGTGCCGACATGCCTACTAGATCAGGCAGGTCGTTGAGGTTGATGGCTTCCATCTCCTCGTCCAGTATGCTCACCTTGTATTCGGGCGGCGTAATGGCAGCCAGCATGGGCATAGACAGGGGCAGCATGAATTTCTTCTTGCCCAGCATCTTGCTCAGCTCGGTCTGTCCGTAATAATTCACGAATCTCTGTCCGGGCAGTATGAGGAATATACGTTTCTTCTTAGTAGCAGTCATTAGTAGTCATTAATAGTCATTGATGGTCATTAGTTGTCATTAAAAAATGTTCAATAATCAATGCTCAATGTTCAATGCTCAACACCGCACCCAACAATTTAACCCTGCCCGACTGAAGCCGTTCAGGCGGGAATCCAACAATTTAACCATTTCATCCTTCCATTCTTTCTAAAAATACCTCAACGAAAACCCCGCCTGCATAAATTTGCTTACTTCGGTCACAAAGCTCAGTATGAGGTCATCGGTCTCAAGTTTTTCTTCGCGAAAGATCTTGTCGAGGCAAATAAACACCATGGGAGGGCCCACATAACCCATATCGCTCATCTTCGAATAAAGCGTTTCGGGACGAATTCCCAACTCCGCACATTCTTCGATGATAAGTTCAGAGATATGCCTGGATGGGAAGTTCACCTGGAAGTATTTCAAATGGCTGACGTCTATGCTGTATTTATCCATCATGCGCTTCAGCCCTTTGTAGAACACCGTGCCATCGGCATCGTGAAAATGCAGACGCAACTGTTCGTTGAACATCTGTGCCATGTGATGGCTGCCAGTTTCGAATTCGGTTTTGGGACTTTGCCAATAGGCAGGCCTTTTGTTGAGCATGGCCGAAGGCTTCAGTCCGCCAATAGATTCTATGTAGGCGCTTTCCACTAATAGTCCTTTCTTTTCATTCGTAGCCTGAAGCACCACTGCTCCGGCTCCGTCGCAAAGGAAATAGCGCAGGAACAACTCCTCTTTTTTAATCAGGGGTTGGTTGTAATAGCTTGAAATGAGTTCCGAAGAGGATATGCCTGAAGAAACCACCAAAGCCGTATCGTATCGTCCTGATTTGATAAAATCGTAAGCCACCAGAAAAGCCTTATAAGCCGAGGTGCAGTTGGCATGAATGGATATTTCGCCGCAAGCTTCTATGCCCAATCCCTCCTGAATGCGCACACTGGCGGTAGGCATCTGATGCTGGTGGGCGCTTCCGTAAGCTATAAACTGAATATCGGTGTTTTGTAATCCGGCCATACTGATGGCTTTTTCGGCTGCTTTCACCGACATGGTCACGTTGTCGTCGGTAAAGGATTTGGTTTCGGGATCAATGGCGTAATGATAGTAGTTGATGTCGAGCATCTCCTTCATCAGGGGTTTGATGCGCGCAAACCATTTGGCCACAGGGGCAGGAGCCTCGGTAATCTCGCCCAGATATTTGTCGGCATCCTCAAAAGGGATGGGGTTTCCTGGTAAATAATGCCCCGTACCAATTATCTTTACGAATCTGCTATTCATCTGGGTTGTCCTTTAGGTATTTTTTCACATAATAACTCCGGCAGGAGTAATGATAATTATGCTGTATTTCTTTTACAAAGGTAACAGCTTTTTCGATAAGTTCCTTTTTAGCCACGGCACAATCCACCACGCCCAGGTCCAATGCCTCGAAAATATTGAGATTGCGTCCGCTGATAAGCAATTCCATCACGCTTTTGGTATCCAATAGTTCAGACAAATAAAAGCTTCCGCCGCAACCGGGCATGAGGTTGAAACCCGCTTCGGGGAAACCCATCAACACATTTTCAGTGGCCAGCCTGAAATGACAAGCCATGGCCAGTTCCATGGCCGAACCTATGCAAACACCTTTGATGGCAGCTACCACAGGTATCTTAGCCGTGTAAAATCTTTTGAAAGTCTGGCTGTTGGCAAAATAAAAATCTTCGGCTACCATGGGATCAGCCGGATCGAAATCCAGCAGGTCGTTGATGTCGGCACCCGACGAAAAATGTCTGCCGTTGCCGGTAATGATAATGCCTTTTACGGTTTCTTTGTTAAGTAGTATATCGGCCAGTTCGCGTATCTCGTGAAAGAACAGACGGGTCATGCTGTTCGAAGGGGGTTGATTCAGTTCTATGAACCCTATTTCTTCATTAATGTGCCAGTCGAGGGTCTTGAACATTATCGGCTATTCCTTCTGTTAGAGCCTTCGCTGAGGGCCAGTTCGCAGAACAATCGGGTTTCTTCGTGAAGGGCTTCGTGCAGGTCGAGTTTTTTCACATTGTGAATGGCTGTCATGATAGAAGAGATCACTTTCTTCGGTTTGCTTTCCACCAAATTATTAAGATACTGTATGGAGTATTCCAACACATTCTCGTCAGTGGTTTCATCCACCACATGCAGTTCCCTTGCCTTTTCGGCATTGAATGTATCGCCCGAAAGCAATATAGCCAGGCTTTGAGCCGTTCCGGTCTTCTGCACCATACGATAAATACCTCCCAACCCGGGCATAAGGTTGTTGTTCACCTCGGGAAAGGCAAATAGCGACTTAACCGAGGCAAAGCGCACATGACAAGCCAAAGCAATCTCCAGTCCCCCACCCCAGCAAACGCCATTGATGGCTGCCACCACAGGCAGAGGCAGGAAAGAAATGAACTCCAGCAGGTCCTTGCCGGTCTGCATCTGTTCTGTCAGATTCTTTAGGTTCTTCGCCATAGTGAAGACGGTCGACAGATCGGCACCCGCCGAGAAATGTCGGCCCATGCCGGTGATCACTATGCCTTTTATGTCCTCTTTATCCGCAATGTCCTGCAGAAATTCGCGGCTGACAAAAGCGGGAGTCTTAATAAAATTCTGGGGAGGATTGTTCAGTTTGATAACCGCAATGCATCCTATCTTTTCAAAGGTGATGTTCTCAGGGTTTATCAATTTTTATCGGTATTGGTAAGTAAAATCTCAAACTCAGCCGGTACACTGCAAGGTACCCTTTCGCTGTTCAGGGGGATGGTTTTCACCGTAGCCACCGAAAGTTTGGCTCCGCTGTCTTCGTTCACCATGCGTTGTTTAAACACAGCATAAGGCCCGTTCAGTTCCACATGGGTGGTGATCAAAATATTGTCGAAAAGGCAGGCTTCTTTGGCATAACGGATATTGATCTCCGTGACGACCAGGAATATTTTATCGTCGACCAGCTTTTTCAGCAATCCGGTCTGACGCATGATCTCCCAGCGTGCCTGCTCAAAATAGTTCAAATACACTGCATTGTTCACATGGCTGTATGAATCGAGCTCATAGCCCCTGACGGTAAAACGGTATTCGAACATGGTTTTGGTTTTGTATGTTTGGCTTTGGCGGAACAGCCTTTTAATTTCTCATCATGTTATCGACTTCCGCCTTGTCGATCTGGTTCCACTTGGGTTGGATAAATTTACTTCCGTCCCAGGTTAGATCCACTCTATAGAAAAACCCGTTCATAAACGAAAGCTTCGATTTTGAATCGGGATCATGTACAATAAATTCCAACTTATCAGTAGCAATGGCAAACTCCTGACAGATGATGGTGGCCAGCTGAGCACAGAAACTGGTGACCGAAGTGCCCGGGTTTTCGGCATACAACTCGGTGGCGATCACCACCGTCCGGTCTGCCTTATTAATCATCTTAATTCCACAGCAGGAAGGAACCTCCCACTGGCCTTTAAAATCATAAACTTTATCAAAATAATCGGAGTTGATCTCTTTATTGAACTGTTTAATCATAAACGAATATAATTTTAGTTTTTGATATTACGGGTTACTTGTTTTCCAAAACTGGTCCTGCTCATATCCTGTCTGACGCGCTGATAGGTGCCGTCGGCAATCTCTTTCATGATCACCTGCTGGAACAATTTGAACATCTTCTCGGTCTGTGTTTCTTCTTTGTAGAAGGTATCCCAGGCATAATGATACAATTCCTGAAGTTTTTCAGGGGTCATGTGCTTGGGTTGTATCACCACCTTGCCGGCATTGTAGTTGTTCCAATCGAAATCGATGATGCGGTTCTGACGCAGAATATCATCATAAGCCTTGGTATGCGGGAAAGGAGTAAGTACTGTGAATTCTGCCAGGTCGAGTTTGATCTCGAGCAGAAAATCAATGAGGCGTTTGATATCATCTTCGGTATGGTCGTCGGTGCCAAGAAGTATGGTTCCTTCCACAGCTATGCCGTGATCATGATAACGTTTTACGCGTTCGCGAATGTAATCCGAAGTATCGAAAACTGCCTGGTAAACGAACCATGCACCTGCCTGAGCAGCCAGATCCAGTATCTCATCATCATCGTGAATGGGATGAGAGCACCATTTCTTTTTGAAAGGTATCATTTCGCGGAACAGATCTTTTTCCCATT
>CAZNRQ010000258.1:0-5318 GCA_964574845.1 uncultured Bacteroidales bacterium | reverse complement strand
GACCAATACCAACACCATGGATACCATGGCCACCGTGAAACAAGTGTTGCAACTGGTGGCTGCCGGCTGCGAAATGGTTCGCATCACGGCCCGTAACAAGGCCGAAGCCGAAAACCTCTGCCAGATCAAGGAAGAATTGTATAGGCAAGGCTGCCAGGTCCCCCTGATAGCCGACATACATTTTCAGCCCGAGGCTGCCGAAGTGGCCGCCCGTATTGTGGAAAAGGTAAGGATCAACCCCGGAAATTATGTAGACAAAAGTAAAGCAGGACAAGGTAAGACAGAATATACCGAAAACGAATACCGCGGCGAACTCGAAAAGATAAGACTTAGGTTGCTGCCCCTCATCCGCATCTGCAAAGAACACGGAACCGCTATTCGCGTGGGGGTGAATCATGGATCATTGTCGGAACGGATAACTGCCAAATACGGCGATACGCCCGACGGCATGGTGGCTTCGGCATTGGAATATATTGATATGTTCGCGACCGAAGGCTTCCACAATCTGGTGCTTTCCATGAAATCGAGCAATGTAAAGACCATGATCTATTCGTATCGTCTGCTGGCCGCCCGCATGTTGGAAAAGGGTTATAACTATCCTTTGCATTTGGGCGTTACCGAAGCCGGAGCCGGCATGGATGCCCGTGTTAAATCAGCGGCCGGCATAGGTGAGTTGTTGATGGAAGGACTGGGAGATACCATTCGTGTTTCGCTTACGGAGGATCCTGTGAAAGAAATTCCGGTGGCCCAAATGTTGTGCGATGAATTTGCCAAATACAGAAAGCTGCCCGGCGATAACTTCCACCACGCATATAGCTTTAATAAAGCCGAAACATATTCGGTGGGTAATATAGGCGGAAATTATCCCCCCGTTATAGTTAGCAGTTGTAAACCAAAGGATGACAAGGCCAGGTTTTCACCGGACTATTATCTGGATCCGGAAAAAGAATATTTCGTTAAAACGGATAATGCTGAAAAGATACCGTTAGTAAATCAATATCACCGAACATTCATTTTCAACAAACCCTATGATAAAGGGAATCAGGTAATGTTGCTTGACTATGACTTTGAGAAAGATACTCACTTAGCAAGAAATATATTATTTTCGATAAAAGAAGAGGGCGTCAAACAACCTGTGGTCCTTTACAAAAAGTACGATGAAGCCGACGAAGAGAAACTCATCGTAATGGCTTCGGCAGAACTTGCCTTCTTCCTCACCGATGGTTTGCTTAATGGTATTTGCCTGGATGCTCCTTTGCATCAGGACAAACTTCCTGAAATTATGTTCTCCATATTACAGGCACTGGGTCTGCGTCGGGTGAAGGCCGATTTCATTGCCTGCCCCACCTGCGGGCGAACCTCATACAACGTAGAGGGTACGCTGAAAAACATCTCCGATAAGCTCTCCCATCTGAAACACCTGAAGATAGCCGTTATGGGTTGCATAGTGAACGGGCCCGGCGAGATGGCCGACGCCGACTACGGATATGTGGGCTCGGGAGCCGGAAAAGTGAACCTCTACCGGGGGAAAAATCTTATCCGTAAAAATATTGACGAAGCCGTGGCTCTTGACGAACTGATATCCCTGATAAAAGAGAATGGTGATTGGGTTGAAGCCTGAGATATATTCTGATATGAAATTCCTTTCCTTTTCCGTATAGAAAGCGTAACTTTGTTATCTGGAATCAGAAAAAAAAATAATCTCATGACCACCAACCTTATATTTTCGCGGCTTTGGGAAGATTATACTTCGCAAAACCCCGATGTTAAAAAAGTTTACGACCTCTTTGTTGCCGAAGGCGAAACGGTTGTGAACGACCATATAGCTTTCCGAACCTTCGACGACGCACGCATCAATGTGGATGTACTCTCCAGAGTGTTTCTGCATGCCGGATACGTTGAAAAAGGACAATATGTGTTCGAAAAAAAGCATCTTTTTGCCAAACATTTTGAGCATGCCACCGAAAAAAACATGCCCCGCGTATTTATCAGCGAACTAAAAACTGCCGATTTCAGCAAGGAATTACAGGCAAACGTAAAGGATTGCGTTGATAAGATACCCACTCCCCTTTTGCATTCGGAGGAGTTGATATTTTCGGGAAACATGTGGTGCCAACCATCGTTTGCTACTTACGAAAAACTCCGTGCCGAGACAGAATACGCCGCCTGGCTTTATGTGAACGGTTTCACGGCCAACCATTTCACCGTGAGTGTGAACCATCTGAAGAAATACGACAGCATACAGAAGGTGAACGAATTCATCAAGTCGCACGGATTCCTTATGAACGACGCCGAAGGCGAGATTCAGGGAACCCCCGAAGAACTGCTGGAACAATCGAGTATCAGGGCAGCTATCAAACCGGTGAAGTTCACCGACGGAACGCATGAAGTGACTTCCTGCTATTACGAGTTTGCGCGCCGCTATGCTGATGCAAACGGAGAATTGTATTCCGGTTTTATTGCCAAATCAGCGGATAAGATATTTCAGAGTACTAACCTCTACAAGAAAGATTAGATATTCTCTTCAGAAAGTTCCGCGGTTTTATTGCCACAAAGACACGAAGGCAGTAAGAATCTCAAAGAAAAGTCTTCAACTCGGCATAAGAATTCCTTGTGTATCATAGGGTCTTAGAGCCATGTTGGCTTTGGCGAGAATAATTTTCAAATCCTTATCCCAGTTCATATAAATTTGTAATTTTACTTCCAATCAATTATTGCAACTGAGGTGGATAACTTGCTCAATTTGAAGAATTCTTTGGAGGGTGACCTTTTTACGGACACCGTTCAGTTGATCATTTATTCCACCGATGCTTCCGCTTATCGCGAAAAGCCTTTGGCCGTGGCCCGTCCGAAGAATGCTGAGGACATCAAAAAGATAGTCCGCTTTGCTTCGGAGAACAAGGTACCCCTCATTCCGCGCACCGCCGGAACTTCGCTGGCAGGACAGGTGGTAGGTAACGGCATGGTGGTGGACGTGTCGCGCTACATGAACTCCATCCTTAAATTCAACATACTCAATCATTGGGTTTCGGTGCAACCCGGCGTGGTGCTCGACGAACTGAACAAGGAAATGGAAAAACTGGGTTTGTTTTTTGGCCCCGAAACCTCCACTTCCAACCGTTGTATGTTGGGCGGCATGGTGGGCAACAATTCCTGCGGGGCCCATTCGCTCATCTACGGAAGTACGCGCGATCATGTGATGGAGCTGAAAACCATTCTGAGCGACGGCAGCGAAGCCACTTTCGGCGAACTCAGCGAGGAAGAATTTCTGGAAAAGCTTACCCTGACCGGACTGGAAGGCGACATCTACCGCAACATCCATAAGATACTTTCGGATAAGGATAACCAGAAAGAGATTGCCGCACAATATCCCGCCAGGACACTCGAGCGCCGCAATACCGGCTACGCCATAGACCTGCTGATGGATTGCCAGCCTTTCAGCGAAAAGGGCTCGAAATTCAACTTCTGCAAGCTGATTGCCGGCTCCGAAGGCACCCTGGCTTTCATCACCGAGATCAAACTCAACCTCGTTCCCCTGCCTCCTAAAGATAAGGTGCTGGTTTGCGTACACATGAATTCGGTTAAAGAAGCCCTGCAGGCCAACCTCATCGCCCTGCGGCATATGCCGACCTCTGTGGAGCTGATGGACAAAGCCATACTGGATCTTACCAAAGAAAACATCACCCAAAAGAAGAACCGTTTCTTTCTTCAGGGCGAGCCCGGAGCCTTACTGATAGTAGAATTTGCCGAAGAGGCACCCGGTATGATTGAAGCCAAATGCAAGGCCATGGAAGCCGACATGAGGGAAAGCGGATATGGCTACCATTTCCCTGTGGTGAAGGGCGGCGACATCAAAAAGGTGTGGGAACTGCGCAAAGCCGGACTCGGTGTGCTGAGCAATTATCCCGGCGATGCCAAACCGGTACCCGTAATTGAAGATACGGCGGTAGCACCCGAGGTGCTGCCCGATTATATAGAAGAACTGCAGGCCATACTCGACAAGTTGAACCTCCCTGTGGTGTATTACGCCCACATTGCCACCGGCGAGCTGCACATTAGGCCCGTACTGAACCTCAAGGACCCCAAAGGCGTGGAATTGTTCCACACAGTGGCCCTGGAGACGGCGCGACTGGTAAAAAAATACCAGGGATCGTTGAGCGGCGAGCACGGCGACGGCCGCCTCCGTGGTGAATTCATCCCCATGATGGTGGGCAACCGCAACTACGCCCTGCTTCAGGACATCAAGCAGACCTGGGACCCCAACGGCATTTTCAATCCCGGCAAAATAACGAAGACCCCGCCCATGAACCGCATGCTCAGGTTCGAACCGGGCAAGCCTGTAAGAAAAATTGATACCGTTTTCGATTTCTCTAAAGATCACGGCATTTTGCGGGCAGTGGAAAAATGCAACGGCTCGGGCGATTGCCGCAAATCGAGCATCATCGGCGGTACCATGTGCCCCAGCTATATGGCAGCCGGCGACGAAAAAACCACCACCCGTGCCCGCGCCAATGTGTTGCGTGAGTTTCTGACGAATTCCGAAAAACAAAACCCTTTCGACCATAAGGAGATATTCGAGGTGATGGACCTCTGCCTCTCGTGCAAGGGATGTAAGTCGGAATGCCCGTCGAATGTAGATATGGCCAAATACAAAGCCGAATTTCTGCAGCATTATTACGATGTGCACGGCATAAGCTTACGCACCCGCATGATAGCCAACATCAACCGGGTGAATAAATTGGGTGCCCTCTGGCCTGCTGCTTTCAACTTTTTCGCGAAGACGCCCATGTTTTCGGGTTTCATCAAATCGGTGCTGGGATTTGCCCCCAAACGCAGCATTCCCTTGCTGAACAAAGAAACCCTTACGGCCTGGTACGCAAAATACACCAAGAAAATTGCAGGGAAAAGCTTCCCCAACGGAAGGGTGTACCTGTTTAACGACGAGTTTACCAATTATAACGATTCTATTATTGGCATCAGGGTGGTGAAACTTCTTACCAACCTGGGCTATGAGGTGATCATTCCGGCCCACGCCGAAAGCGGCCGCGCTTTCCTGTCGAAAGGACTGCTGCGCAAAGCCAAACTCATTGCCAATTTCAATATAGCCGCACTCAAAGATATCATCAGCGCCGAAACCCCTTTGATAGGCCTGGAACCCTCGGCCATACTGGCTTTCCGCGACGAATATCCCGACCTGGCCCTGCCCGAACTTCAGGAATCAGCCGAAAAAATGGCACCTCACTGCATGATGTTCGAAGAGTTCTTCATGCGCGAGTTTCAGGCCGGCCGCATCCGCAAAGAGTCGTTCTCGACTAGGG
>CAZNRQ010000257.1:2819-5346 GCA_964574845.1 uncultured Bacteroidales bacterium | reverse complement strand
ACTCCTGAGGGGTGAAGGGCTTGGGAACAAAATTATAGGCTCCGTTGTTGGTGGCTTTGATAGCAAGATCGAGAGAAGCATAAGAGGTGATCATCATCACACTGCAGTCGTATTGTTTCTTATTCACATACTCCAGCACCTCTATGCCATCCATACCCGGAAGTTTATTATCGAGTAACACAATGTCAACGGCATTGGTATCGATAATCCTGATGGCCTCTTCACCTGAACCGGCTTCCTGCAAGTCGAAGGTAAATTCTTCCTCCAGAAAAGGGAAATCAACCGAAAAATTAGTCAGAATTCTGCTGATCCCGGATCTGATACCAGGCTCATCATCAACAATTAGAACTTTCAGGACAGCCATATTCTTGGTCTTTATAATTTTAATAACTTCTTGATCTCCATCTGCAATTGTTCAGGCCTGAGTCCTTTTTCGAGATACAGGTCGGCCTTGATCCAACTTTTTTCTTCAATTGATTCCAGTCCGAACATCATTCCGGTGTCGGCAGTAACGGCTGTGGCAATAATAACAGGCACATCCGGGTATTTCTTTTTCAGTTTATAACTCAGAATGAAACCACTGTCGCGGTTATCCATCATCAGGTCGAATATGGCCAGGTCAGGTTTGGTTTTCTCTATGATATCTTCAGCCTCTTTCTGCGATTCGGCAGCCAACACATTCATCCCCATATTTTTCATCTGGAAAGACAGTTGCTCCAATGTGTCCATATCGTCGTCGGCAATCAATACTGTTTTATTCTTAAGCGTTTCCATAATCTTATTTTATACTTTTTCTTGGTATTTTAATTTTAAACGTTGTTCCTGTGGGCCCTTTGGAAACATCGGCATTCGATTCGATGCTGATCTGCCCGCGGTGCATTTTAACTATCCCATAGATGAGAGGAAGTCCCAGACCGGTTCCTTTTCCAATGGGCTTGGTAGTAAAGAAAGGAGTAAATATCTTATCCATGTTCTCTTCCGAAATTCCTGTTCCATTATCTTTGATCAGGAATTCAATATCGTTTTCATCGCCTTTCAGGCTTATTTTTAATAGTCCGCCTGATTCCGGCATGGCTTCCACCGCATTCTTTTCAATATTGGTCAGAACCTGCATCCACTGATCCGTATCTATTTCCACCATTTTATCTGTCAGAGAAGATTCGAACCTGATGTCTACATTTTCTGGAGCAATGATAGATTCTATGCTGTGTTGCACAAACTCGTCCATATCGGTTTCCGTATAATGAACCTGATTCTTTCGGGCAAAATTTAATAAGCCACCCACTATTTTCTTGCAACGATCGGCTTGTTCGGCAATGAGTTTCAGATCGCTTCTGATCGGGTTATTCTCGCTGGCTTCATCCAGAAGAATATTGCTGTACATGGTTATAACACCCAGGGGATTATTCAGCTCGTGAGCAATACCCGCTGAGAGTTGTCCCATGGTGGCAAGCTTTTCGGTTTGTTTCAAGGTCTGTTGAGCCGATGCCAGTTTTTCGTTGGAAACATTCAAGTCCTTAACCGATTTGTGAAGTTTTTCAATGGTAAAAGGCAGGCACATTTCAGTTTCAGCCAATCCTTCGATGATGGCAATGGCATGATCAATACAGGTATCATAACCACAAGCACCGCAATTCAACTGATCCTGCGCAGAAAACTTGCCCATTTTCTCCATCACCTTATCAATGTCTTCTTTCGAGGGCAAGGGTATTCTGCGGTCAGCGGAAGTAAACTCTCTTGAGTAATCAAAATCCTTATACCTATTAAAATCTGCCTTCCATTTTTCTGTATCCAGGTTTGCGAGTTTTTCTCTCACATAATTTCTGATGTTAGAGGTCTTGGTAAAAGGGTGGCCTCCTTCTGTCATACCGGGTCCCATGATGCATCCTTCACAGCAAAGCAACTCCAGATGCTGGGATTGGTTTAGTTCTTCGTTGAATTCCCTGATGGCTTCCCTGAAATTCACCCTGCCGGAAGCTACAATAATATTCTCTTCGCAAATGTCATCCGATTTGTTCACCGAATGAAGCTTTCCTCTGGTGACCGGAAATATGGCAGCTTTATTACCTTTGGGGCCATCGAATTCTGAAGGGACAACATTTTCAGGTGTTATTTTTGCTTGTCTGAAAAGCTTACGTAGTTCAGTAAAGGTGAGCACTACATCAATTTCAGTGGATTCATTCTTCTTGGCAATGCAGGGGCCAATAAACACTGTTTTTATATCGTCTCCGTAAATATCCTTCACCACCCTTGCCGTTGCCACCATAGGTGAAACAATGGCAGCCAATGAACCAACCAATTCAGGATAATAATGCTTGACATAGTATACTATAGCAGGGCAATCTGACGAAATACTGTGAGGCGCATCTTTATCGTCCAACACCTTTTTATATTCATTTGCCACGAGGTCGGCACCAAAAGCTACCTCTACTATATAATCGAAACCCAGTTTACGGATCATTCCGATGAGTATCTTATAGTCTTCTATTTCGGTAAATTCAGCAGGGAAACTGGGAGCCAGACAAGC
>CAZNRQ010000257.1:0-2719 GCA_964574845.1 uncultured Bacteroidales bacterium | reverse complement strand
TCTTATAGTCTTCTATTTCGGTAAATTCAGCAGGGAAACTGGGAGCCAGACAAGCAACTTTAATGTTGTCACTCAACAAAACTGCCGTGGCATCTTTGGTATTATCCAGAAACACCTTGGCATTCTGACTGCAAACCCTGGTACAGTTTCCGCAGCCAATACAACGGGTGGCTATTACTTCGGCCTGACCGTTGATGATCTTAATGGCTTTTACCGGACACTCTCTGACACAGGTATAACAAACCCTACACCTGTCTTTAACGGTGAATACGAGTTCGTTATTTATCCTGCTGGTCATGGTTCTTTTTTAGAGTGATATTATAATAAAACCTCGCGTTTCATGTATTTGGTATGAAGCAGATCATGGCTCTTGTGACCCAATGGTTTGCCCAGGAACTCATCATACAATTCTGTTATTTCGGGATTCTTATGAGACACTTTCAGTGTTTCACGCTCGTCAATGTCGTAAAGTGATTTCATACGGGCTTCGACAACGGATTCATCTGAACCTATTCTTTGTCCGCCGCCGGCAATACAACCGCCCGGGCAAGTCATCACTTCAATAAAATGAACATCGTTCTTGCCATTTCTGATCTCTTCAATCAATTCTCCGGCATTTGCCAATCCGCTTACAACAGCTACACCTAAGTCCAGATCATTGATCTTGATATGGGTTTCTTTTCTTCCTTTAAGGCCTCTGATAGCAGTGATCTTAAAGTTGGTAAGTTCGTTTCCGGTAAGTTTTTTGTAAGCAGTTCTCAAAGCAGCTTCCATCACACCACCGGTAGCTCCGAATATTTTTCCGGCAGAACTTCTCACTCCCAAAGGAGAATCGGTAATTTCAGGAGCAATATTCTGCATGTCGATTCCAAACAAACGTATCATTTCTATCAGTTCGCGGGAAGTGATCACAATGTCAACATCGCTCACACCATTGCGGCCCATAGTATCGCGTTGCGCTTCAAATTTCTTGGCAGTGCAAGGCATAATGGAAACAGAAATGATGTTTTCGGGTTTCAGGTTTGCTTTATCAGCAAAATAGCTCTTTATAATAGCACCTGTCATCTGTTGCGGAGATTTGCATGAGGATAGATTTTCGAGAAAATCAGGAGCAAATTCTTCAGCATATTTAACCCAGGCAGGACAGCAACTGGTAAACATCGGCATGGTCTTACCTTCAGTAATTCTTTGTATCAGTTCCGAAGCCTCTTCCATAATGGTAAGGTCGGCACCGAAAGTGGTATCAAAAACATAAGCAAAACCCAATTTGCGTAAGGCAGCATTCAGCACACCATTGATATCTTTCCCGGCTTTCATTCCAAATTCTTCCGCTATGGAAACTGAAATAGAAGGTGCATATTGTACCACCACTGTTTTTTCTTTCTGATACAAAGCATCCAACACCAAACTGGCCTGATTCTTTTCGGTCAAAGCTCCGGTAGGACAAACCATTATACATTGTCCGCAGTTCACACAACTGGAGGTATTCAAACCTTTGTTCATGGTGGTTCCGATAACGGTTTTGCTACCGCGGCCCACGTATTCTATACAGGCAACGCCCATGGTTTCTTCACAAACACGAACACATCTTCCGCAGAGGATACATTTTTCGGGATCGCGGACGATACTGGTGCCGGAATGATCCAGTTTGAAACTGTTTTTGCGGCCACGAATACGGCGTTCGATCACATGATATTCTTTCGACAGGCTCTGTAATTCGCAATTGCTGTTTCTGGCACAATACAAACAATCGTCAGGATGGTTTGACAGCAACAGTTCTATGATCATTTTGCGGGATTCGGCCACACGGTGCGAATGGGTCACTATTTTCATTCCATCATAAACGGGGAATGAACAGGAACTAACCAACTTCGGATTTCCCACCACTTCTACCACACAAATTCTGCAGGCTCCCGTAGGAATAAAGTTCTTCATGTGACACAAGGTAGGCACCCTGATGCCATTTCTGTTCAGGGCAGTCAGTATGGTTTCGCCCTCAAAAGCTTCTAATATTTTTCCGTTAACTTCTATATTGATACTCATTGCTGTAATATTAAATCATTTCTACTGCGCTAAAATTGCATACATCTTTACAGGTTGCACAACCTATACATTTATCGTCCACAATAAAGTGAGGGGTTTTCTTTCCACCCAGAATGGCTCCTGTCGGGCATTTCTTGGCACAAACGGTACAACCGGTGCAAACATCTGCCTTAATCTTGAACTTCCTGAGTTCGGTACAGGTATGGGTAGCACAATTGCGTTCGAAAATATGCTCTTCATACTCTTCCCTGAACCATTTCAAAGTACTGAGAACGGGATTGGGAGCAGATTGACCCAGGCCGCAAAGCGAGGTTTCCTTAATGATCCTGCCCAGTTTTTCCAATTGCATCACACCTTTCATACGTTCCAACGCTGAATTCTCTCCGTTGTGAACCGGTTTGGTGGTAATACTTTCCAGTATCTCCAGCATTCTTCTGGTTCCTTCGCGGCAGGGAATACATTTTCCGCAGCTTTCGCGCTGAATGAAATCCATAAAGAATTTGGCCACATCCACCATACAGTTGTCTTCGTCCATTACAACCAGTCCGCCGGAGCCCATCATGGCTCCTACTTTCAGCAGTGATTCGTATTCAATCTGTATGTCCAGATTCTGTTCCGTGATGCAACCACCCGAAGGACCACCAATCTGAACGGCTTTGAATTTTTTACCATTGGC
>CAZNRQ010000256.1:0-5346 GCA_964574845.1 uncultured Bacteroidales bacterium | reverse complement strand
ACTGATCAGATCTCCGAAGTAATAAAACTTATCAAGACCAACCCCGATTCGCGTCGTATGATCGTTAGTGCCTGGAATGTCGGAGAGATCGAAAAGATGGCTTTGCCGCCCTGTCATGTTTTGTTTCAGTTCTACGTAGCCGACAATAAATTATCTTGTCAGTTGTATCAGCGCAGTGCCGATATTTTTATTGGTGTTCCTTTTAACATTGCTTCCTATGCCTTGCTCACCATGATGATAGCTCAGGTTTGCGGACTGCAATACGGCGATTTTGTTCACACCTTGGGCGATGCCCATCTCTATTCCAATCATCTCGACCAGACCAGACTGCAGTTGACACGCGAACCCCGAAAGTTGCCTGTAATGAAGATCAATCCGGCAGTGAAAGATATTTTTGGTTTCCAAATTGAGGATTTCACACTGACTGATTACGATCCTCATCCTCACATAAAAGCCGATGTGGCCGTTTAGCATAAAGCAACAATAATAAATCATGACAAGTAAAAAGAGAATTTCCATCATAGTTGCCATAGCTGATAATTACGGCATTGGCAAGAATAATCAGCTGCTATGGCACATTTCAGATGATCTGAAGCATTTTAAGCAGATCACTTCTGGACATACTGTAGTGATGGGAAAGAATACTTACGAATCCCTGCCCATACGACCCTTACCTAAGAGGAAAAATATTGTTATCACTGATGTCCCTAATGAAGTGATAGAAGGATGCGAGATGGCCTATTCAATCGATGAAGCGGTTGAAAAGATGGATGTGGATGAGGAGAATTTTATTATGGGAGGGGCCAGTATCTACCTTCAATTCTTCCATTTGGCTGACAAACTTTATATCACCAAAGTCTTTACCCAGCCAGAAGCCGATACCTATTTCCCTGAGATAAAGGAATCAGAATGGGAATTGACCGAAAAAAGCGAAACTTATACGGATCCTAACAACGGGCTGTCGTTTGTATTCATTACTTACATAAAGAGATAAGAATGAAGAAGCGCCTTGGAATAGTTATACTTGTTTTTTCAGCTTTTTGGATTCTCAGTTCATGTCATAAAGACAGCAATGGCGACAGCAAGGATGTAAGTCAGGTGATAACAAATAATACGGCTGAACTGGCTTCCAACGATGTTTTCAAAATGTTCCTTTATAATATGATAGCGGCAGAAGACAGCATCTATCATCCCAACGACACTTTGAATTTTCATTATACTGAGCCCTGTTTGCAGATGGGCATTGCACCTTATGACACCACCTGGCCTCAAACCATTACCCTGGCTTTTCCCGAAAGTGGGTGCAACTGTTTCGATGGCAATGTCAGAGGTGGACAAATAATAATAACTGCGAAAGGCTTCCTGGATTCTATAGGTTCAGAGTTCATTGTTACACTCAGCAATTACACAGTGAATGGCATAACCATTAATGGAACCAAGAAATTGAAGGTTTCGAAGTTGTATTTTGGGAAACCAGTCGCATTCACTGATTCTTCCGGATTTCAGTTAACCTCTGCCTCTGTGAATATAGTTTGGAATGCTGAGCATTATGTTCAATGGGTAAACGGAGTGTCTACACAAAACAACATCAGCGATGACCTGTTTATTTATAGCGGCTCTTGTTCCTCAGTGGGATACACGGGTACTATTACCAATGCCCTTAGATTTATTAACTACTGTTTTTGGATAGGAAGCGGATCTATTGAAATCACCCCTGATGGTCTGTCAAAAAGACAGGTTACCTTCTTGGATAGTTGCGTGAATCAGGCAGACGTAGTAATCAATAATGAAACTTTTCGGGTGACCTTTTAGGTTTTCTGCTTTTTCTTTTTGGCTGCAGGGAACAAAACATTGTTCAATATCAACCTGTAACCGGGTGAATTGGGATATAGATTCAGATCGGTAGGAGGGTCGTAAACCATATGCTGGTAATCTTCCGGATCGTGTCCCCCCAGAAAGGTCCACATTCCTTTACCGAATTCACCATGAATATATCGGGCTTCGCCAGCCGATTTGTT
The DNA here is from genome assembly GCA_964574845.1 of uncultured Bacteroidales bacterium. Taxonomy (GTDB): domain Bacteria; phylum Bacteroidota; class Bacteroidia; order Bacteroidales; family CAIWKO01; genus CAIWKO01. The sequence continues at coordinate 3,328 of CAZNRQ010000256.1, read as the reverse complement.
TTCCCCCAATATCAGCACACCGGGTTTTACCAATTTCTCATTAAAGGCAGTTGTTTGCCCCATAAACCCTTTCAATATCTGCTGATGATCCTGGCAAAGCATAGTAGGAACCGGGTCCCATTTGGCAGAGAAATCGAAAAGTGTGAAAAAATCATTTTGTTGGGTGATCTTACGATAATTCGTAACGTCTATATCCGAAACTTCGTATTCGTAAGGATTGGTTGATATTTTGAAATCAGTAAAAGCGAAGCATTGCGTATAGTCGAGTTTCTTCTGAGCATTGGGGTCCATAGGATCTCCGTCGAACATCACATCACAGATGTCGACACCTTCTGCTGAGAGTGCAATATCGTAACTGTCAGGTGCCGAGCACATGGCAAACAGATAGCCTCCGCCGGCAACAAAATCGCGTATTTTTTTGGCAACATTCAGTTTGAGTTGAGATACTTTGCTGTACCCCATCTTCCTGGCCGTTTCTTCCGAAATACGCTTGTCTTCCACATACCAGGAAGCATCTTTATAAGCAGCCCAGAATTTTCCATATTGACCGGTAAAATCTTCATGGTGCATATGCAGCCAATCGTAAGTTGGCAAAATGCCGCTTAATACTTCCTCATCGTATACAACGTCATAGGGGATCTCAGCGTAGGTCAGGACCAATGTAACGGCATCATCCCAGGGCAATTTATTTTTGGGAGAATACACCGCAATTTTGGGCACCTTCACCAGTTTCACTTCATCCATATTGGCTTCCGGATCCGATATCTCGCTTAAGATGGCAGTGGCCTGAACATCCGAAATGATCTCGCAAGTCACCCCTCTAATGTTACATTCGTCCTGAAAAACCTTATTATACTTGACCAAAAAACTGCCTCCTCTGTAGTTAAGAAGCCAGCTCACTTCTATCTCGTATTTTAAGATCCAATAAGTTACCCCATAGGCTTTCAGATGATTTTTCTGTGCCTCATCCATGGGAATCAACATATAGGAGGAATAACCGGTCTTGAATAGTAAGAGGAGAAGTAGAAATATAAGTGTCTTTTTCATGGCAGCTGGCTACAAGTATTCTGATGTAAACGGAAAATTTCCCGAATCAGTATACAAAGTTACAATGTATTGAAACAAGGATAAGAAAATAATTCTAAAAAAATATTAAAACGGGTCTTCTTCCGAAAAGGCTTCGGAATTACCATTTCCGCGGTTCATTTTAGATGGGAGCACTTTCGTTACCGGATTATAAAAATTCTCATTAGGCGACATTTCCATTTCTCCACCGAATTCAAAATTCTCGTAATCCTTGAACTTACCGAACTGACTCACGAAGTTGAGTTTTACCTCACCAGTTTGTCCGTTTCTGTGCTTAGCTATGATGATTTCTGCCAGGCCTTTGGTGGGAGTGTTATCATCAAACTGATCTATCTTGTAATACTCAGGTCGGTAGATGAACAATACCAGGTCGGCATCCTGCTCTATAGCACCGGATTCACGTAAGTCGGAGAGAATAGGCTTTTTCGAACCCGGACGTTTTTCAACCTCACGACTTAACTGGGATAAAGCAATCACAGGAATGTTCAACTCCTTGGCCAATCCTTTTAATGCTCTTGATATACCGCTGATCTCCTGCTCACGCATTCCCTTGCTTTCGGCATTACCTGTCATAAGTTGCAAATAGTCGATGATGATGAGCTTGATGCCGTGTTGAGCCACCAGACGTCTCGATTTGGCACGAAGTTCAAATATCGAAAGGGCAGGGGTGTCGTCAATAAATATCTTGGCGTCTTCCAGTTTGGTGATACGCGAGTTGAGCTGTTGCCATTCATGGTCGGCCAGATTACCTCTCCTGAGTTTGTCCGATGGCAATTCCGTTTCCATAGAAATCAAACGCATTACCAGCTGAAGAGCCGACATTTCAAGTGAGAAAACGGCCACCGGTTCCCCGTGATCAATGGCAGCATTGCGCGCCATCGAAAGTACAAAGGCTGTCTTTCCCATGGAAGGACGTGCCGCCAGAATGACCAGGTCAGATTTTTGCCAACCGGCCGTCAATCGGTCTAGGGCAGTAAAACCGGAAGGAACACCTAAAGTAGATATCTCATTGTTTTCGCTGGCTTCTTTGGCTTTTTCAATTTCCAGAATAGCCTCTTTCAATATCGACTGCATGTCGAGATACTTCCTGCGAAGGTTGGTATCGCTGACATTGAAAAGATTGCTTTCGGCTTTGTCCAACAATTCGAAAACATCAGTGGTGTCTTCGTAGGCTTCGGTCGAAATCTCCGACGATATGCGTATCAGTTCCCGCTGAATAAATTTCTGAACGATGATACGGGTATGATATTCAATATTGGCAGCCGAAACCACTCTTGAGGTAAGCTGTGCAATATAATAAGGACCACCCACCACATCCAGCATACCCATGGATTTAAGTTCACTGGTAACTGTCAGAATGTCGACGGGCTGCGAACGGTTGAACAGGTTTCGTATGGCTTCGAAAATGTGTTGATGTGCTTCCTTATAGAACACCTCGGGCTTCAAAATATCGATCACATTAGCCAGAGCATCTTTCTCAAGCATAAGGGCTCCCAATACCGCTTCTTCCAGATCAGTTGCCTGTGGGGGAATTTTGCCGTATTGCAAAATACTTTGTTCGGTAATCGACGTCTTTACCCGCCTTTTAACACTTTCAGCCATAAATTTTTTAATAGGGGAACAAATTTAGTCTTTTGTTTCTTCTGATGCCTGCATTTAAACGTAAAATTTTATTAACATAAATCAATGCCCGGCTCAGTGTTTTGCCTAATTCAGACAGCCGTTCTAATCCGCAATTTTTATCTTATCACTCTCAATAAGAGGCTTGTTCTGGTATTTGAGGAAGAGCTGAACTATGGATATCACATCTTTTTGGCAATAGGTCACTATACGATTCAGGTTTTTCTCTCTCCAATACACACGGGCTACATCGCTGCCGTCAATGTCATCTTTGGAGGTGGGGATATCGAACAAAGCACTGAGCAAAGCCAGCGATGTATAACTTTTGTAATCACCAAACTTCCATAGTTCCATGGTGTCTAGCAATTTGATCTCCCAGGGTTTTTTCCCGGATGTGTCCAGAAGCGCAGGCAGTTCTATGCCATGTACCACCATCCGCCTGGCAATATACGGATAATCAAATTCCTTACCGTTATGGGCGCATAGCGAATGGTAGTCTTTGTTAAAATACTTGTTCAGCAGATCAGCAAATTCTAGTAGCAAGGCTTTTTCATCATCCCCATAAAACGATTTGATCTTAAGTATACCCTGATGGACATTGCCTACCGAGATGCAAATGATC
>CAZNRQ010000255.1:0-5350 GCA_964574845.1 uncultured Bacteroidales bacterium | reverse complement strand
CATAAAATACCTGCAGATAGAGATTTCAATGTGAAACCATATTTGGAATTGTTGCGACTCGTAAAAGAACTTGGTAATATTTCAAAAACGGAAATTGCAATTTTTTTCGTTCAAATGACCAATTACAAGAAATTTGGTTCTGTTGTTAATGCAATTAAAAAGTTTAGAAAAGACAAGTCCGAGTTTAAAGGGAATCGTAAAGCATTTACTGATGAAGTTTTTACAAAAGAAATTTTAAAGATTTACGCTGATGATATAACAGCAAATAATTTAAAAACTCGTGAGAGTGACGATAAATCACTCAAAAAGTTTGTAAAAACTAAAAAGAGCAATCATGTCGATTATGCTGATGCTTTTATACGATATTTAAGGGCTACACAATATATCTCATTTGAAAAGAAAACGTTTAGGATGATAGTCGCCCCATCCAGAATGGCAGAAGTTGATTATATTCTTAAAACTGTTGACCCTAACGCAAAGGCGTTTAAAACTGAGGCAGATTTTAAGAAATATCTCTTTAGTGCTGGAACTTTAACTTTACTCACTGACAATAGAGAATATCTCGAATCACAACTTAAAAAGTTGTCGGTAAAGTTTGCTATTTCTGCAAGCATTGACTCTCTTAAAGATTTATTAGCGGAAACTGAAAAGAAGTTAATTTTATCAGCGATTGAAAAAACAGAAATTGCCTTAAAGAATTACAAGGAGTTTGATGATATTATTGACGTTTTTGGAAAAATTCAAAAAAAAGAAGTCCCTGACCCTCCTCTATATTTAGAATGGAATATTTGGCGTTCAATGGTTATGATTAATTATGCAAAAAAAGTTCAAGGTAATTTTACACTTGATTTAGATGGAATCCCTTTAAATCAAGCTCTCGGTAATATGGCGGATATTGAGGTCGAATATGAAGGATTCAAAATGATACTGGAAGTAACAATGTCAAGCGGAAATAAACAATATGAAATGGAAGGAGAACCAGTTGCCCGTCATTTCGGGAACTTACAAAGAAGTTCTACCGTTCCAGTTTATTGTTTATTCGTTGCACCTAAAATTAGTGAGGGAGCATTAGCTCATTTTTTTAATCTTAATCGAATGAACACAAAGGCATATGGTGGAAAAACAAGAATTGTTCCTATGAATCTTAGTCAGTTCATGTCATTTATTACAATTGCAAAAGATAAAAAATTCGATAACTCAAAAGTTTTAGAATCCTATTTAGATACTGTTATTCAGCAAAATTTAGTATTAGATGATGAGAGTATATGGTACCAGCATATTAACGATTCTATTCCTGCTTGGGTAAGCTAGCTCTTTATATAATCATTCTAGCTAATTTAATTTACGGTTCAGACAACAAAAAAAAAGCCCCCATATCATGAGGGCTTTTTTTTATAATTCTACGCACTTCCTCCTATTCCGGGTCCATCACCACATCCAAACTAACCTGTCCGTCAGGCGACAACTGCACATCCGTCACATCTTTCAATTTCCATGTCTCACCTGTTAGCCTAACCGTAACTTTACTGTTTGGCACAGTAGGTACAGCTTCAAACAACGAACAACCATCTGCATCCGTTACCTCACTCAAATTATACTCTACAATCAAAGTAGTAATTTCTTCCAAAGGATTTCCGTCAGCATCCGTAACATTAATTTCCAACTGACAGGCATTCGGAACAGCATTATTTTCATCCTCTTTTTTCTTAGCTTCCTGCCTTATCTGATTCAGAATATACGACATTGTATAATCCTTTGTCTTTTCTTTATTCGTAAACTTAAACAACCTCTTTCCCGTATCCTGCAAATCTTTTATAATGGTCAGCACATCATCAAACAACACATGATTTGCTAGCACAGCCTGTCTTTTATCACTCTTCAACGATTCTTGCAAATCATTTTGAGTTGTAATTTTTTCACTCAAAGCCTTCAGATTATTAAAAGCCACATCCGTAAAGCCCTTAGTTTCCAATATATCAAAGTAAGTAGTGGTATTCCCTATCAAAAAAGCGAAATCAGTTTCCACGGCTTCAATATCTTCTCTGCGTATAGCATCTCTCAGGTCAACAAATCCATAATCTTTTGGAGTCAGGTTAATATCAGCGTGTGCAAAAATCACATACTTTTCCAGCAGGGTAAGTTTCGGTAAGACATCATGAATTAATAATTTAATCGTTTTCGAAATCACCTTAATTTTATTAATGTGAAATTTCGTATTCACGATTTCCGTAACGGCTTCAATTTTCGCATTGGCATCCGTTTCAAACGTTCCGTCATAAATTGACGAAAAATCAACAAACGCACTTTTGTCCCCGTGAAACCTGTTCATTACAAAAGTCCCTACGGTATGATACTCTTCAAATCTGATAGTTTCGCTCATAATGTTTAATTTTTAAAATTTGTACTGTAAAAGTAATAAAAAATATTTTTTATTTCCCACACTTTTATAAAAAAATTTTTTTATCAATGTCTAACCTCTATGGTTTTACCTCCTAATTTTCGATGTCGGGCAATTGCACTCCCCGTCTTTTCAACATATTTTTAAAACAGCTTAATCAATCAAAGAAATTCTCAACGAATAAAATTGTTAATTTTACACGTAAAAAAACAATGATAATTTTTCTGGTAATTTGGATAATATTATTTGGAATATTTCTTTTCCTGTTTATTTGGTTTTCAAAATCAGCATTTAAAAAACTAACCAATGCTGATGTAGAGAAAAATCAATGGAAATTAATGGGCGACAGAACAAATTATTATCGATTAGCGGTACTAATTAGTTTATTATTGTCTCTTGGTATTGCATATTTGATAAAATTTATCTTCAATTTCTAACCCCAGCGGGGTTAAATATTGGTAGCCACGGGCATCGCCCGTGGTAAAACGTCACCCCCCAACCCACCAACCCCAGCGGGGTTGAACAATCATCCTAATCCCTGCCCGCCGCATTTCAGGCGGGATTTAATCAGTTCAATCAGCGGTTCAGACAACATTCAATGGCTAATTTCTAACATACAGTGGCTAACTTCAAACATACAGTGGCTAACTTCTAACATACGGTGGCTAATCTCTTACATACAATGGCTGGTTTACAACATACGGTGGCTAATTTTTTACATACGGTGGCTAACTTCTAACATACGGTGGCTAACTTCAAACATACAGTGGCTAACTTAAAACATACGATGGCTAACCTCCAACATACGATGGCGAGTCACTTCCACCCTTAAACCACAACCTCATTTTATCCATCTTTTCACTCCGTTCCTAGTATTTTCCACAACGTATGTAAACTCGTTAATAATAATGTCGCCCCTCTGGGGCTTCTGGATTGTGGTTGCATTTAAACCACGGGCGTTGCCCGTGGCTACCAATATGTCGCCCCTCTGGGGCTGTCTTCCGTCCTCCAACCATATAACAATAAAACAATATAACCATTTCTTCCGTCTTCCCACTTCTAACTTCTTTTTATTACTTTTGCACTAAATATAAAAAACCATAGCAGAATGAACTTCGACATCATAGTAATAGGCTCCGGTCCCGGAGGATATGTGGCTGCCATCAGGGCGTCGCAACTCGGAATGAAAGTGGCAATTGTTGAACGCGCCGAACTGGGAGGCATTTGCCTCAACTGGGGATGCATCCCTACCAAGGCCCTCCTGAAATCGGCCCAGGTGTTTCACTATGCCAAACACGCCGCCGACTACGGCATTGTGCTGGACGGAGCCATACGCCCCGATTTCGAAGCCATAGTGAACCGCAGCCGCGGCGTGGCCGACGGCATGAGCAAAGGGGTTCAGTTTCTGATGAAGAAAAACAAGATAGAGATTATCAGCGGGACGGCCAAAGTGCAGCCCGGCCGTAAAGTGCAGGTGACCGCTGCCGACGGAACTAAAGCTGTGTACGAAGCTCAACACATCATACTGGCTACGGGCGCACGTTCGCGCGAGCTGCCTCACCTGAAGATTGACGGAAAAAAGATAATAGGCTACCGCGAAGCCATGACCCTGCCGAAACAGCCCGAAAGCATGGTGGTGATAGGTTCGGGCGCCATAGGCTCGGAATTTGCTCATTTCTACAACACCCTGGGCACCAAAGTGACCCTGGTGGAAATGATGCCCAACGTGGTTCCGATAGAAGACGAAGAAATTTCGAAACAACTGGAACGCAGCTTCAAGAAAAGCGGCATGAAGGTGCTCACCTCATCGGTGGTGGAGAGCGTAGACATAAGCGGCGAGCTGTGCAAAGTGACGGTGAAAACCCCCAAAGGGGAAGAGGTGATTGAAACCGAAATAGTTTTGTCGGCGGTAGGCATAGCCACCAACCTGGAAGGCCTGGGCCTGGAAGAAACCGGCATAGCCACGGACAAAGGCAAGGTGACGGTGGATGATTTTTACCGCACCAATGTGGAAGGATATTATGCCATAGGCGATATCGTAAAAGGCCCTGCCCTGGCGCATGTGGCATCGCACGAAGGCATCATCTGCGTGGAAAAGATAGCCGGCAAGGAACCGGAACCCATGGATTACAACAATATTCCGGGTTGCACCTACACCTCGCCCGAGATAGCTTCGGTGGGATATACCGAAAAAGCTGCCATTGAGGCAGGATACGAGATAAAGGTGGGAAAATTCCCTTTCTCGGCATCGGGCAAAGCCAGCGCTTCGGGCAACAAAGACGGATTTATCAAGGTGATTTTCGATGCCAAACACGGCGAATGGCTGGGGGCTCACTTCATTGGCGACAATGTAACCGAAATGATAGCCGAGGCTGTGGTGGCCCGCAAACTGGAAACCACCGGCCACGAAATAATCAATTCCGTACACCCGCATCCTACCATGTCGGAAGCGGTGATGGAAGCCGTGGCCGCTGCTTATGGTGAAGTAATCCACCTGTAAACCCATAGAAGCATGTGCGGAATTTCCGGCATAGTTGCTTTTAACCCTACCGGAGTTGAGTTTCTGGGTAAGATTCATGATGCCGTAGCGGCCATGCACAGTCGCGGCCCCGACAATCAGGGAGTTTTCGTTAAAGACCAGATAGCCTTTGGGCACAACCGCCTTTCCATTATTGATGTTTCGGATGCCGCTACGCAACCCTTTACGGATGCTTCGGGAAGATACACCATAGTCTTCAACGGGGAGTTCTTCAACTTCCAAACGCACCGGGAACAATTATTGAAAGAGGGCGTGCGACTGGTATCGAACAGCGATACTGAAGTGCTGCTGTATCTTTATATCAACGAAGGTCCCGCCTGCCTTGAAAAGGTGAATGGTTTTTTTGCTTTCGCGATATACGATGCGCTGAAGCAGACGGTCTTCATAGCCCGCGACCGCATGGGCATCAAACC
>CAZNRQ010000254.1:0-5358 GCA_964574845.1 uncultured Bacteroidales bacterium | reverse complement strand
ACTGTATTCATTTACTGACAGCTATTCCTGTCAGCATTGAAATTATAAGCAACACGGGAAAAATTGTTACAACAATAAACGATAAAAACACAAAATTCACTTTGAATATTTCGGATTTTGCAAAAGGAGTTTATTATATCAAAGCCATTAATTCCAAAAACTTTGTTGTAAAGAAGGTATTAATACAATAACGACCCAGCTCTATAATTTCTAATCACAGTGCGATAACCCCAAAATAGCAAAAGAAACCTATTTACTGACAAATACCCGTTGAAAGAAAAATAGACACCTCAGTATATTCCCTTGTAAATTCCCTAACTTTGCAACATGTATTACAGGAGAAAAATATTATTGGCATTATTGCAGGCTTTTGACAATAAGCTGGAAAAGCTAAGTTTGCAAAAACTTTTAATGTTGTTTTCTAAACAACAGGAAAATCCGGATTTTTATTTTGTACCTTATAAATTCGGATGTTTTTCATTTCAGGCGAATGCGGATTTGAACACCATGGTGAAATATGAGCAGGTTTCGCAGGATGAATATTTCTGGAAAAAAACTGACACTACAAATTATATTTTGCAACTCAAGGAAAAGGACCGCATACTACTGCGGTCTATTAAACAAATCTATGGCACTAAAGATAAAAATGAGTTAATACGACACACCTATTTAAATTATCCCTATTTCGCAATAAATAGTACAATCGTCAAAACAGTTCTTAGTGCTGATGAATTTCAAAAAGTAACACAAGCCCGACCGGAGAAAAACGAGACAATTCTTTTTACAATTGGCTATGAAGGAATAAGTCTGGAAGAATATTTGAATAAACTTATACAAAATGATATTAAAGTGCTGTGCGATGTAAGGAAAAATCCATTGAGCATGAAATATGGTTTTAGTAAATCACAGTTGCAAAATGCCTGCGAAGGTGTAAATATCAAGTACTTTCATTTTCCGGATGTAGGAATTCCAACAGATCAAAGAACAATCCTTAATAATCAATCTGATTATGATAATCTTTTTGTCAAGTACAGAAATGACATCTTACCTGAAGCTAATCAGTCATTAAACAAATTATTATCTTTACTGCTGGAAAACAAAAGAATAGCATTAACCTGTTTTGAAGCTAATATTCACCAGTGTCATCGTAAACATTTGGCTGAAGCCATCGAAAAACTCCCAGCGTTTGAATATAAAGTTAAACACTTATAAGAATGCCAACAACCAGAGTATTAATAACAGTAAAAACCTATCCTGCTATTTCAAGTAAGTATGATGAATTGGTGTGTACGGCTGGTTTTAGAGAAGATGGGTCTTGGATTCGGATTTACCCTATTCAGTTTCGTAAAAAATCTTACGATCAACAGTATAAAAAATACGACTGGATTGAGCTTGATTTGGTAAAAAACGAAAGTGATTTTAGACCGGAAAGCTTTCGTCCCTATTCGCATGATAGCGAAATAAAAATTACCGGGCATATAACAACAGATGATAATTGGGCCGAACGAAAGAAATTTGCTTTAGGTAAAGTTTATTATAACCTTACAGAACTCATTGCAGAGGCTCATAATAAAAATATCTGTACTTCATTGGCCGTATTCAAACCAACGAAGATTTTAGACTTTACAATTGCAGCTGTAGGACGAGAATGGGATAAAAACAAACTGGCGAAACTAGAGGCGGAGCGAATACAGGGGAACTTGTTTAAACAACCCGAAGACCCTTTCGAGGTTGTAAAAAAACTACCCTATAAATTTTCCTATGTATTTGAGGATAATCAAGGTAAACAAAGCACACTCATGATTGAAGACTGGGAAATAGGGCAGCTTTTCTGGAATTGCTATGCCAGTCACGAAGGCAATGAAGCATTAGCTATTGTAGATGTGCGTAAAAAATATTTTGATGACTTTGCAAAAACTAAAGATCTGTATTTGTATTTAGGAACTTCACAGTTACATCATTATGTCTCATTAAATCCGTTTATGATTATAGGGACTTTTCATCCCAAGATTGAAACACAGGGCAAATTGTTTTAATCCCGTTGGAACGGATTTGTTTTCAACAGTTAACGATAACTTCCAATAACATAGCCATAGTATAAATTGTCTTATCCTTTTAGTCTAATAACTGCTTAGAGTGCCACCCCATCATTCCCGTTCGGCTGCAGGCCGTGCCTCTCCGTAAGGAGTCCTACGGACCATCGTAATATAATATCAGGCTATGCCTGAAAAAAAGAGAATCCCGGCTTGCAGTGTTTGAACAAACTCATCAGGGCATGGATACTTGTTTTGTGAAAAAGATTAAATTTGTTGTGGGTATAACTGAAATATACTTGCAATGAAAAAACGCAAAAAAAAGCCCAGTCAGGTTCAGAGGCAGAAGCTGGAAGCGGCGCATTTTAAGAATGAGTTTTTTATCAGGCTTAAAAACCTGTGCAAAATCATGGGGGTAGCTGAGGTATATAATATGATACCATCCGGGGATTTGGAAAACATATTTGCTCTTAGGTTTCAGGCACCCCGTGTTATGGCTGCTGCTGGCTTTCAGGTTCCCAATGCTGTGCTGAACGATGTAAGTCATATTTTCACCGAAATATTTAAAAATTATCTTGTGCCCATAAGCAAGGATGGAATAGAGATCAGTTTTTATGATTATCTTACCATATTTATGACGCTTATATTTTATGGCAGTGCGCTCGAAAATCATCCTCATGCCAAAAGCGATGCCATAATTAAGTCCCTAAAACACTTTGATGATTATTTAATGGCAGAAGAAATCAATAAGTCCAAATTGCTTCAAAGGTCAATGATGTACATTTCTGAACTTGAAAGTGATATTCGGTCGGCGGTTTATTGGTTGCGAATAGAGAGTATGGTTGATGAATACAAGGGGAAAACAGGGGCATACAGCTTTATCTACATTTACAGCCATACACCTGAAAAGAAAAGTTTTGTTATTGATCATGTTTCGCGACCTGCCCTGCGCGTTGGATGGGGAGTATCGGTTATGCATAAAACCTACGATTACATAAAAATTCCTGCCGAAAAGGTCAGGTCGGATTATAACATCAAAAATTTAACCTTCGACGTGTATATTCAATCGCATGCCCTACAGCGACTGGATGAACGTTTGGATGGATTGAGGCCTGGCCTTATGCATTCACAATTGTATTTTTCATTGCTAACGAACCCCGGTATACAATGGGATAAGGGGGGAAACCTATTGCTGGATATGAAATTATGGGATATTAAGGTGGGTTATTTACTAGCCGATATTGTTGATTCGGCTATAGTGATTCGCAGTTTTTTATTTCTCACCCACAGCGGAACACCCGAGGGTGATAAGCTGTTAGCACTTACCGGACTTGAAAAAGAAGACAAGAAATATCTTCAGATTGACAAGTTGAGTACTTTTTTGGCTTCCGATATCCAAACCAATCAAAAAGTGAAGAATATTTTTGTTGAGGCGGGTTGCGGAAGTTTATTTGAACTTGATCAAGGTTTACTAAATAAGCATATCGTTGACCAGGTTAAGCCCAAAGCCGATTTGATACTTGAATATCTGGGGTTGAATAAGTCGTCAGAGACTGATAAAATGTATGAAGAAGAATCCAAAATTTCGGAATAGGGTGATTGACATAAGGTTTAACGCTGATCCCAGTGGTGTCACAGCCCGCTGTGATTTGCGCGGATGATTTTTTATGATGGGATTAAGTGTAACATTGGGATATTCGTAATTTTATAAAAAAAATTGCCATGACCACAAAAGAATTAAAATCTGAGATCCAAAAACTACTGGATACGGTTCCTGAAAATGTGCTTCAGGATCTGTTGGATTATTTGAAACAGGCAAACCACCAGACTAAAGATCAATCGGAACTGTCGAGCTACTTAAAAAAGATTCTTGCGGAAGACAAACAAGTACTTGAAAAGCTTGCCAAATAAAAGATTGGTTAGCAGAAAGACTAAAGAAGTACGAATCATAATAACTACTACCCCACTTCAGTGATTCGGAAATGTAATTGGAGGAAGGCGGGAGGAAGTGCCTAAAGCACTACACCATCCTTCCATTTATCGCAAAACTGCGAATCCTGCAAATTAATGGCAGAATTATGTAAAGCCTGCAGACTGCATCATAACGACCTTTGTAGGGTGGTGAAAATGTATTCGCCCCGTTTAGATAAAATGAAATGAAAATTGTAAAGTTTTTGCTTATCGGATTCATGCTCTTGTTTGCCGCTCAGTTGCAGGCACAGCTTACGGTTGAAGTTAAAGCCGGTGTGCCACCGCCCTGGGGTCCTGCCGATTATCCTACGGCACATTATTACTACCTGCCCGATGTGCAAGCCTTTTATGATGTGCAGGCGGCCATGTTTATTTATTACGACAAGGGCATGTGGGTCCACCGCCCGAATTTGCCCAAACGATTTAAGGATTATGATCTGTACAGGGGTTATAAAGTGGTATCCACCGATTATAAAGGCAGCGATCCCAGGGAATATTTCAGGGAGTTCCGCACCCATTATCCTCAGGGATATCAGGGTCCGCCGCAAATAACCATTGCCGCCCCCCCTGAAGTGATTCCGGTATTTCCTTTTAAAGAAATTCCCAAACCTTTTAATCCGTTTACCAAAGGCCCCTTTAAAAACCATCCCCATGGAAATGGTCATGGCAAAAGATGAGATTCATAAAACTCTCAATGTTCAATTTTCAATGTTCAATGTTCAAGTGCCTTGACTGGAGTACTTTCGTAGTCATTTGTAGGAAGGGGTATAGGAGTTTAGACTGTTAGGCTACCCCATAGGGGCCCCTTCGGGGTTAGGAAGAAGGTCATTAGTGGTCATTTATTGTCATTTCCTACGCGTCATTCATTGTCATTCATTGTTACCTGTCAGTATACGCAGTGTCGTGGATTATTGGTCACAATCGCTTCTTCGAGTCCGCCGTTTGGCGGATCGAGAAGGCATTGGTGGTCATTTGAAGTAAAATCCAAAAAAAAAAATCTTATCTTTGTTCGAATGAAAACCCGGATTGAAATAGAAAACAAATTAAAGGAAATTAAACCCTTGCTGATAAGTGAATATTCTGTCAGCGAAATTGGGTATTTTGGATCTTTCGCTGCCGATAATCAAACAGAAAACAGTGATATTGATATTCTTGTTGAATTCGCCAAACCCATTGGATGGCGGTTTTTTACACTGGAAAAATATTTAGAAGATATTTTTGGAATTAAGGTTGATTTGGTGACGAAAAATGCCTTAAAGAAACAATTAAGAGCCGGTATTTTAAAAAAGGTAAGATACATTTGAAAAAGCAGGAAAGAACATACTTTCATTTTTTGGAAGACATTTTATTATCT
>CAZNRQ010000253.1:0-5375 GCA_964574845.1 uncultured Bacteroidales bacterium | reverse complement strand
AGACGCCGTTGTGCTGGAAAGGGCCAAAAACCATGATATTCCGGCTATTGTTTTTACAGCAAAAGAAATGCGGGAAACGGATATTTTGGTGGAGAAGCTGGCGGAATATAGAGCAGATTATGTGGTGCTGGCAGGCTTTTTACTGAAAATACCCGAGAATGTGCTGAGATCGTATCCAAAAAGTGTCATTAATATACACCCTGCACTATTGCCCAAATTTGGAGGCAAGGGTATGTATGGTCATTATGTTCACGAGGCCGTCATTCGCGAAAAGGAAAAGGAGAGCGGCATCAGCATACATTTTGTGAATGAAAAGTACGACGAAGGCGAGATTATTTTTCAGGAAAAATGTACCCTAACAGCCTCGGATACACCTGAAAGTCTGGCCGCCAAAATCCACGAACTGGAATATCGCCATTTCCCCGAAATCATAGAGCGGGTTATTTTGAAAGATAAAAGCTAAACGTATTACAATCCTTTCGGAATAGAATTGAGGAGCTGACGGGTATAGTCCGTGGCCGGGGCCTGGCAGATGTCGTCGGGGTCGCCATATTCCACAATTTTACCGTTTTTCATAACCATCATGCGGTCGGCCATATATTTCACGACTGACATGTCGTGGGAAATGAAGATCATGGAAAACTGAAACTCTTTTTTGAGATGGTTGAGCAGATTGAGCACCTGTGCCTGAACCGAAACATCTAGGGCCGAAACGGATTCGTCGCAAATCACAAATTTGGGTTTCAGGGCCAGGGCGCGGGCAATACAGATTCTCTGGCGCTGCCCTCCCGAAAGTTCGTGGGGATAGCGGTTGAAATAGGTTTCGTCGAGGTTCACCTCTTTAAGTAAAGCCTGAGTCAGAATTTTTCTTTCCTTAGCCGACTCCCCTATGCAGTGCATCTTCATGGCTTCCACAATTGCCTTGCCGACGGTGATCCTGGGATTGAGAGAAGAATAGGGGTCCTGAAAAATAATCTGTATGTCTTTGCGCAGATCGCGCATCTTGCGGCGCGAATAACCGGAAATATCGTTACCCAGAAAAACAATCTTGCCGTCGGTAGGTTCTACCAGTTTTATGATGGTTCGTCCGAGGGTAGTTTTACCGCAACCCGACTCCCCTACCAGACCCAATGTTTCACCCGGAAACAGTTTCAGGCTGACATCATCAACGGCTTTGAATACCTTTGGCTTTGACGAGAACCAGGCTTTGTGCAAGGGGAAGTAGGTTTTGATATGATCCACGTCCAACAGCGGGGCCTGGCTATATAAGACCCCGTGCGCGGCTTTTCTTTCCGCTTCGCCAACTATTTCAGAACTTCCCTCACTCTTGTCTTGCAGAAACTGCTCCACGGTAGGCAGTGATCTCAGCCTGACATCGAGCTTGGGGCGGCAGGCCAACAGGCCTTTGGTATAGCCCTGTTGGGGATCTTTGAAAATATCTGCCACCAAACCCTGTTCCACCACATTGCCGCGATACATGACAATGACCGTATCGGCAATTTCGGCAATGACTCCCAGGTCGTGAGAAATAAAGATGATGGACATGCCGTATTTCTGTTGCAGACGCTTCATCAATTCGAGGATATTCTTCTGCACAGTCACGTCCAGGGCCGTGGTAGGCTCATCGGCTATGAGCAGGGCGGGATGGCAGGACATGGCCATGGCTATCATGACCCTCTGACGCTGTCCGCCCGACAGCTCGTGGGGATAGGAGTTGAAGGCTTTCTCAGGGTCGGGAAGCAGCACCTCAGCAAACCAATGCAAGGCTTTTTGCTTAGCGGTTTTCTTATCCAACTTCTCATGTATGCGTATGGCTTCGACCACCTGACGTCCGCATTTATACACAGGGTTCAAAGAGGTCATGGGTTCCTGAAATATCATGGCGATATGATTGCCGCGATATTTGCAGATTTTCTTCTCGGGCAAAGTAAACAGATCGACCGTTTCGTTTTCGGTCTGAAAAACTGCCTGTCCATGAGAAATCTTAGAGATACCTTTGGGCAACAAACCCATCAGGGCAAGAGAGGTAACTGACTTGCCGGAACCAGATTCGCCGACAATACCAATGGTCTTTCCTTTTTCCAGACTAAAGGAAATGTCTTTCACCGCCTGAACCGCTCCGTTTTCGGTGACAAAATCGACGCTTAAGTTCTTTACTTCGAGTAAGGCCATTTTCAGGAATTTAAAAAAACAGCAGCCCTGGTGAAAAGCTGCTGTTTTTTGATTTGAACATATTTTTTAGAGTTTGCTGTCGCCAATCACTCTGAATTTGGTACGTGTTTCTTTGATCAGATCCCAATACCATTGGTCGCCATAGCCCGGCTGTTTCACCTTAGGATTGAGTTTTTTGCCATCTTTGGTCTTGATGTTGCCATCCATGTATTTTGTGAAAAGATAGCCATACAGTTCTTTCCAGCGTTTCACCACATCGTTTCCGGTATTTACCGAATAGGTGGTAAGAAACTCAATGGCTTTTTTAGGGGATTTTTTGTACAATTCACCAGCTTTCTGATCGATGACAGGAACCTGATCTTTCATAAATTTTGTTTCCAGTTCTTTTTGAACGGCAATAATTTCGGGAATCATATCTTTGTAGCGGGTATAGGCGAAATTAGACACCTGGTTGAATACCCAAAATGCAGCATTTTCGTTAAAAGTCATCATATCACCGTTGCCCTGGGCAAAAGATTCGGGAACCTTAGTAATTCCGGAATACATGGGAGCATAAACAGTACTATAAGAATCGTCGACACCAAACCAGAAAATACCACCAATCTGTGCGGGTAGCCATGAACGGCACTGAGCCACGAAAGAAAATCCTGTTTGCTGTGTTGAAATGGCTCTTTCATTAAAATATTCCTGACCGTCAACCTTCCAGGTCAATGGACGCCAGCGGTAAGGACAGGCATAAGCACCGGCACCGAAATCTTTGGTCATATCCATAGGGGTTCCTTCGTAATGATCGCGCATGATAGCCATAATATCGCTGAGGGCAAGTTTTTTGTCAGGTTTTACCCAAAGAGGCATTTTGTTTTTCAGATTTTCACCCATGGCATAATCCAGATATTTGCCCATGTCTTTATTCACCTTGTTAAATCCTGACCAAACGCGTGCTTCGCAAAAGCGGGCAGCACCAAAATCAAGAGGTGCATAGGTATCGCAGAAACTAAATTCTGAATCGTTACCTTTAAATAAACCCTTACTTTTTGCAAAAGTGATCACATCTTTAGCATACAGACAATTTTCGGGATCGTTAAGCGGGAAAGTAGTTATACGTGCCTGATTGGCATGACCTGAAATATATCCGTCAGGAATGCGCATTGCCACCCAAACACCCCCTTTATTTCCGGGGCCTTTGCCTATCATCTCCATGATCCAGGCTTCGTTAGGGTCGCAGATGGAGAAGGATTCGCCTTCGCTGTAATAGCCATATTCGGCCATGAGATCGCCTATGCACTTGATGGCTTCACGGGCGGTTTTACAACGCTGCAGAGCCACATAGATAAGACTACCATAATCCATAATGGCAGTTGTATCCACCAATTCTTCGCGTCCGCCATAAGTTGTTTCGCCAATAGCCAGCTGATATTCGTTCATGTTGCCAACCACAGAATAAGTGTGACGTGCCTGTTTGATCTTTCCTCTGAATTCACCGGTATCCCATTCATAAATATCCATCATGGCACCTTCAGGATAATCCTTGGCTGGTCTGAAATACAGTTCCCCGTACAAAGTGTGCGAATCGGCAGTATAAGTAATCATGGTAGAACCGTCTGCGGTGGAGCCTTTGGTAAAAAGGAAATTCGTACAGCCTTCGCTCTTATTTTGAATCAAAAGCATAAGCACAAGACCAAGAATTGCAAAAATTCGTTTTTTCATAAATTAGAGTTTGATTTTTACGTTCGTATTAATTGTTCCCAAAATTAGTATTTTTCCATTCAGATGATTGGTTTAAATTTATTAAAAGTCTGAAAAAAAATCAGGAAACTGTAGATTTTGATTTTCTACATTATTTTTCACGTTCTTATTATGCTTGGCACACCAATATTATTAATTTCTATTGCGAAATTAGATTTATATCTCTGTTTTACTGAACATTAATTAATGCTTTCTATTGATTAGCACAAACACCTCGTGTTAATTACTTCTTATTTTTCAATTTTTCTGTTAATTTTCTTTTCAAAAACTTTAACTTTTACTAACCCATGTGGGTCATTTTTTATCGGATTTTTTTTTATTTTTTTGTAAGGTCGAAAAAACTGTTTTTTGATGTTCATTTTTCACTTTAGTAAAAACCGGATTTTATGTACATCGATCTTAAAGTTGCTCTCTGGAAGAGAATACAAATTCCTAATGAACTTGAGGAGGAGTTTATGCAAAAGTTAATTGATAAAGAAATTATCAGCTCGGAAGATGCCATTTTGTTTTTAGCAAGCAAGACTCAGCCAATAAAGGAAAAGCTTTCCGACTCATTGGAGCCAATACGAGTTGAAAATAATGAAGGAGAAGCTACTTTCCAGATATTTGACAACAACAAAAACCTTATTTTCAGTAATGATAATAAGCCATAAACTATCTCCATAAAAAACTTTATGATCAACGTTGAACATTTGCTACAAGTAAATACGGAACTGATTCAAAAAATCGGATTGTATAAGGAGTCACTGGAAAAAATGAACGGTGTTCTTTTCATTATCGACTACGACGCCATAGGGTTAAGCTGGGCAAGTGAAAATTTTGAAGAAATCACTGGTTATAAAATTGAGGATCTTGATAATCTTGAGGAAAGCGACCTGAGAGACATTTATCATCCTGACGATTTCCATTTTTTCAGCGAGGGCTATAATTTTTTCATGAACCCCGAGACCAAAGACAAATCGGACACAGCAGTTTATCGTATCAAGCACCGCAGAGGACATTACATCTGGTTATATTTCAGTTCGTTTGTCATCAGCAGAAATCCTGACGGAACCCCTCAAAAAGCAGGAGGTATCATGATCAATTTGGATAAGTTCATGATAAGTCCTTATTTTGAGAAACAATTAGAAGAGCAAAAGACCGAAAAAATTAAATCCCAACTTGAGATTTTAACAAAAAGAGAGAGAGAAATTCTGTCGCATTTAAGCAAAGGACTTTCAGCCGGGGATATAGCAGCCAAATTTGATCTGAGCAGCAGAACTATTGAAACCCACAAAAGTAATATTCAGAAAAAGCTTGGGCTTAAAAACACCGCAGCATTAATAAGTTTTGCGGTTGAAATGGGACTTTGATACTTTTAACTCCGGAACTCAACCGAAGCAGACCCTTCCCCTACTGAAAGGTCAATAGTACGACCCATGATCAGGGCATTATTGTTGTTGATGTGCCCGGCGGGA
>CAZNRQ010000252.1:0-5379 GCA_964574845.1 uncultured Bacteroidales bacterium | reverse complement strand
GGAGAAATAAGCAATGATAGTATCTGCCTGAGTTAACAGAAAGGAGATAGAAGTGTCGTTGATACCCGGTGTGGGGGTATGATGCTGAAATTCCCAATGATCGAAACAGTAAGACGAATCGGGGTGGGCCGTCATCAGCATGTTGATATTTCCCGGATATTGCCCTGACCACCAAAAATTGTTCAGGAAAAGAGAATTCATGTCAATGGTTCCCGAACCGGGAGGCGAAACATTCACATGAAGCATAAAAGGCCCGGTAACGTTCCAACAGGGAGAAAAATGCTGTGTCACCTGCGTGCAACGACTTTGAATAAATGCTTTCAGAGCCTGGTAATTTGCTTGCCAGGTAGCATAGGTTCCTCCCCAGCGATTGATGTGTTGTTGCATTTCGGGTTGTATAACGGCCACCATACTGTCCAATATCTGATCCATACGGACACAACTCAGTGGTCCGTTGAGCAGGTCGAAATATCGGGTGATATAATATTGATAAAAGGTCGGGTTTTGTAGTAATGCATTCAAGATGGGAATATGGCCCTGTCCCCCCGGATCACTCAGATTGTTGGGGTCGCACGGATCGGCGTTAGGTGTAGAATTTGGTATGCCGGTATAGTTAATATAGTGTCCGAAAGTGGCATCTTCGTCCCAGAGGCAATAGCGCCATTTCTTTTTATCGGCGTTCACATTCAGTCCTCTCCACCATTGAGTGTTCCAATTCAACCAGTCGGAACAAACTACCAATGAATTGAGAATGACATAATCTGCCAGGCTCTGGGTGCTGTAAACGCTTGCTACATAAGCGTAATTTGCCGGAACGGCCATGCTGTTGCCCAGGATGTACGTCTTCAGTGTGTTCCAGTCAGTCTGGGCTTGTGCACCACCATACTCGCTCCAGGTTCCTCCCCATGTTTTAAGCATCTGCAGTGAGTCAGGTTTGGTGTTATGATAATATTCCGTAAAATCGGCATCGTCCACCTTCTCGCGGGTATCATAAACACCCCAATATTGACCATTGACATACATTACCGAAGGTGCCCAGGTTCTTTCGTCTAAATGAAGATGTGCTTTTTGAGAAAGAGTTTCCACATAAGCATCGCGTATATGAACAGCACCTGAAGTTGAAAATGGATAATTATCGTTGGCAGCTGCCTTGAATATGATATGCTGAAATTCAGTTCTTGTCTTGGTGTTGAACACTTGATCGCGTAATGCATAATTGTAGCCATACTGATCGTGTGTCACAAAGTCTATACCCCTTTGATCATAGGCCCATGAATCGTTACCATGTTTGTTGGTTGTGCCGTAGGTCCTGCATTTAAAATTGCCATTATGGTCAAAATATTCCATGCCTGTCTCAGGCTCCAACTGAGTGCCGTTCATTAGTGACATGATCTGATCACCATATATTGAAACAACTTCCACAGTGTGGGGTGCATTAATAAAGTAAGTATTGCTTTCAACAAAACTGGCAGGCACATTCGGATTGGAACTAAATGCGCGGGCACGCAAAACGGTCGTTGCCGAAATATTTACAGGTCCGGAGTACAAAGTGGATGCGGTGGTTGGTGTACTTCCGTTGGTAGTATATCTGATAGTGATTCCGGTTCCCGGAGCAGTTATGGTGACGCTTTGAGCCGTAGTATAAAAGCCCGGAGCCACACTCATCACCGGACGGGTAGCATATTCCTGATAGGGAGTGTTGTTGCTGGCATTGGGAGTAGGGGTAAGAAATACACTCCAGGTAGCAGCACCATTGGTGGTTCTGCCACGCGAATGTCCTGCCTGAGTCGGTTTTAGTGTAAGCGAATCAATGATGCCTCCCAAAGGATTAGCTAAAACAATTGCTTCTGGTTTACATTGAGTGAGCTTAAAATTGGCATGTAAAGTTCCGGTATTTATATCTCTGCCCGATGCCCAAACCCTTAGTATCCCGTTGGCAGGAATACTTACAGCACCTAGTGTCCATTTCACCGGGTTGAGCTTATTGTCGCTCAAATGCCAGCCATTCAGGTTTACCGCAGCTCCAGTGGTATTGTAAAGTTCTATCCAATCTTCGTAGCCGCCAAAATTATCGGCGAAGGAGCTTATATTGGAACAGGAATATTCGTTGATAACAACCTGGGCCTTGATCCCCGTGTGAATTAATAGAAATGATATAAAAAGAAAGAGGAAGGTTTTTTTCATCTTTTTGTTGTTTAGGAAGACCAATGAGCAAATGTAGGGATAATTTGCTGAAGTTGCAATGCACTGCCCAAATTAATTGAAAAAACAATTTCCAATGAAATTATAGAATAATAGATGCTTCTATAGCTGCACTTAGAATCTTTTCCTGAGTTGAATGTATGCCCGGTAAAACTGATTTTTCTTTTCGAAATCTCCTTCCAGATTCAAAGCGATAGAGAATCGTTTAACGATCTCGGTGCTGAAATTGATCTCAGCAATATGCTGCCTGAAATTGCCTTCAGAATTCAATATCTTGTAGTTTACATAACTATAGGCACAGCCTAGGTTCATTCGACCTGAGAGGAAGGGCCGATTCAGCCTAAGGTTGATGATGTTTCCCTGTAGATAATTAGTTTCAAGTATGGTGGACGAAAGAGTGGCCGATAATAATGATCTGGAAATATCACTCCAGGTTATGAAAAGGTAGGCGTTTTTGGAAGGTTTCAGGTCTTTTTTCTGGAAACGATATCCGGCACGAACTCCGATAAAAAGGTTTTTTGTAATTGTATAATTCCCATAAAATGCTAATCCCTGACGGGTTTGCATTTCCAACAAAGTTGTCAGATAGTTCTTATCGGTTTCGTAATAGATCACATTGTTTCTGGCATCGTATGTTCCCGAAAGAGTTAGTTTTTTAATTGGACGCCATCTTAAGGATGCATAAAGATTGGTCAGGTTAAAAGTGTTTTGTTTTTGTTCATTTACCACCTTATACAAATCCATTTCCATTGTTACAAATAGGTTCACATTTTTCAACAGGGAACTGCTGTGTTGAAAATACAAAAACCTGCGGTCGGTTTTCATTGTGTTCATTTGTTCTACGAAAGCCAGAGAGTTTTGCATATTCCTTTTAGGAGTTTGCATATTATACCCAATATATCCGCCGAACTGTAACAAATTGAAGTTAAAACCATAGTCAAGGCTGTTGGGCCGTGAACCGGCAAAAGCTCCCATGTAAAACCCTTTGAACCATTTCTCTGCCTGGAGTCCATCAATAGCTCCTATATTCGAAATATTCGGATTAATCCTGCGTCCGAGAACCAGAAAAAGGCTTTTGTTAATGTCATATCTTACTGAAAGGTTGTATATCTTTAACCCGTTAAAAATATTTTTTTGCACTTGAGCCCATTCACCACTTTGTTGCCTGAAGAGCAGGTTGCTAGCCAGGGAGAATTTTGAATTTCCGATATTATTGATGTTGAACGAAACAGCATAATTAATAACAAAAGAATTATGGTTGACAGGGGTGTTTGAGAAATTTGAATAGTTCGAAATACTTGCATACCCAAAAATCTTTTGTTTTCCTGAATTAGGTTTAGAGGTTTTTTGGATTTTCTGTGATGCATGGGTAGTATCTGTTGTAACGATGTTTTGTATGACAACAGGGTGTTCTATAACAGGCTCTTTCTTAATAATCCTTCGCCTGGCAATTATCTTGTCATTTACATTAAACTTAAAATCGTTGATAGGAGTGGAGACAATGGAAGTGGACGATAGGTTTTTTACAATCAAAGCTGGGACCAGTTGATCGTTCATGCTAGAATATAGAGTGTCACCAGCAATGATTCCATCGGTAGAAGTGTATTTTACATATACACTTTGTGATGTGGTGAATGAAACCTTGCCTTCAGTTTCTTCGGTATTGTTTTGCGCTTTTAAACTTAAGCCGCAAACCAATAGCAAACTGACTAAAGCCAATATCCTCGTTTCAAATCTGTTTGAATTTAATTTTCTCATGGCGTCAATAAAATCACTTTCCTCCGGTTCCGCTTGGATGACATGTGTAGCATGCTGAACTAACCCATGAATACCCACTTACGCCACTATGTTGGTTATTCATTTCCGATTGGTTATGGCAAACTAGGCAATTGTATGAGCAGTCTGCTGGATTGGTATGGCATTGGTTACAGGCAATGCCACTATGAGGTCCTGAAGAAATAGGGAAGTAGCTGTTATGTGCAAAATTTACCGGAGTCCAGTTTGGATTGGTCGTATGGCAGTTGGTACAAGTGTGAGAGTAACATCCTCCGTTATGCACAGGATTAGTTGTTGCATCATAATCGGGCTTGTGACAGGAATAACAATCTGTAGAGATTGTCGAACAATTGGATCCTGTATGGCATTGTGTGCAGTTGACATTGGCATGACCCAGTGTCAGAGGGAAACTGCCCGGATGCTGATAATTCACCGGGCTCCATCCAGGATTGGTGGTATGGCATTGTTGACAATCGGTCGAAAAACATCCACCGGTGTGCACGGGGTTGGTGGCTGACTCATAATCTTGTTGATGACAGGAATAGCATGCTGTAGATAATGCTGTAAAATTGTTGTTTGTATGACATTGCGCACAGGCTATTGCATGTCCTAAAGTAAGAGGAAAGAAACTGTGATTAAAACCTGCACCTCCCCATTCATAAGAGTAAATATAATGGCATAGTGAACATTCTGTCGAAAAACCGGCAGTATTGTGATTAGGGGTGGTAGTTGCCATATAGTTGTCTCTGTGGCAATCAATACATTCTACTCCCTGAACATCATAACGAAGCAAAGATTCCGATTTGTGGCATTTTTGGCATTCAGTCATTGTGTGAACACCAAGCAACGGGAATCGGCTTTGCTGATGGATTTCAGTAGTATTTTTCACTATCCAGGAATCAGGTGTATGGCATTTGTCGCAAAAATCACCAACCGTCTGACTGTGAACATCTGTATGACATTTGACACATTCTGTTTTTGATTTGGCTTCAGAAAAAACCAGTGTAGGATGACATAAACGGCAGTTCAAATCTTTATGTTGCCCGGTAAGTGACATTTTGGTTGAGGAATGGTCGAAAGAATATATGTCTTTATCCAGGGTCCAGCCTTTGGAACTATGACAGGTGCTACAACTGATCTTAAAGTCTTTTCCATGAGGAGAATCAACTGATGTGTAAGCTCCTACAAGATAAAGCAAAAAGTAACCGATTATAAATGACAGGATTCGCATTTTCCACTGATTTTATAAAGTATATAATTGCTGTTGTTGGTCTGGGTGGGTTTATGACATTTATCGCAAGTGAGATTTTCATGCTTACCATCCAGTTTAAATGCTGTTGTATTATGATTGAATTTACTTGGTTTCCAATTGTCGAATTGGTGACAACGATTACAATCAGT
>CAZNRQ010000251.1:0-5380 GCA_964574845.1 uncultured Bacteroidales bacterium | reverse complement strand
GGTGCGTACACCATCCGGCAACTCTTGCCATAGCAAACAAGGGAGTGAATAATTCCTTGGGAATACCAATGCATGAATAAACAAATCCGGAATAGAAATCGACGTTGATACAAACCTTGGAATCAGGGCCGCTGCCTTTGAAATTAGCAAAGACATCCGGAGCCAGTTTCTCAACCAGTTCGTAAAGTTCGAATTCCTCAATTTTGTTTTTCTCAATGGCCAGGTCGCGGGCTCTTTCTCTGAGCAGTATGGCTCTAGGGTCAGAAACGGTATACACCGCGTGGCCAATACCGTAGATCTTTCCTGAGAAATCGTTAACTTTTTTGTTCAGTATCTTGACGATGTATTCAGACACTTCTTTTTCGTCTTTCCAGTCGCTAACATTGCGTTTCATATCTTCCATCATTTCCAGCACCTTGATATTGGCACCACCATGCAAAGGTCCTTTCAACGAACCAATGGCAGCAGTAATAGCAGAATAAACATCCGTTTCGCTCGAACTGGTCACACGCATGGTAAAGGTCGAATTGTTACCACCACCGTGTTCTGCATGCAACACCAACGAAAGGTCGAGCAGGTCGGCTTCCAGTTTGGTATAACGACCGTCACCGCCCTTCACCAGGTAAAGGAAATTCTCAGCAGTGCTCATTACAGTGCTCGGATAGCGGATAGATAAGGTCTTACCCTGATAGGCATGGCTCATCGCCTGATAAGAATAAGCAATAATAGTCGGGAACTTGGCAATAATATTCAGCGATTGCTCAATCATGTTTTTCACGGATATCTCATCGGCCCTGGCGTCCAGCGTATACAAACCGAGTATAGAACGCGAAAGCATGTTCAGCACATCTCTTCCTTTCATCGAAAGTATCATGTTCTTGATAAATGAATCGGGCAATTTCCTCAATTGTGTCATATGGAAGGTGAACTGAAACAGTTCTTCTTTCGAAGGCAATTTACCTGTCAACAGCAAAAACACTGTCTCATCAAAACCGTGGCGCATATCGGCTTTGAAACCGTTGGCCAGGTCTTCTATATCAATACCTCTATAGATCAAACGGCCCGGTACCGGCATTACCCTGTCCCCTTCCTTTTTATAGCCTACTACATCACCAATATTGGTGAGACCGGCTAATACTCCGGTTTTATCTTTGTTTCTCAGACCACGTTTGACATCAAATTTTTCGTAGTATTCTCCATCAATAACGCAGGCTTTTTTAACCGAACCTTCTAAGTTTGCAATCAAATTGTTGGTATCCATGATAATTTTGTTTTGTTTGTTTTTTAATAATTATTACATATTGGCAATGATGGTATCGCCGAATTCGGAACATTTCAATAGTGTGGCCCCTTCCATCAGTCGCTGGAAATCGTAGGTCACTTTTTTCTGCTGTATGGTTTTCTCCACACCGTCGTAGATCATATCGGCCACTTCGAACCATCCCATATACTCGAACATCAGCGCTCCCGAAAGTATCACCGAACCCGGGTTCACTTTGTCCAGACCGGCATACTTGGGCGCGGTTCCGTGGGTAGCTTCGAATATGGCATGACCGCTTTCGTAGTTGATGTTGGCTCCGGGGGCAATTCCTATACCGCCCACTATGGCTGCCAAAGCATCCGAAATATAATCGCCGTTCAGGTTGAGGGTGGCTATCACCGAATACTCCGACGGACGGGTAAGTATCTGTTGCAGGAAGGCATCGGCAATGCAATCTTTCACTATCAGTTTGCCGGCTTTTATGGCCAGATTTTGAGCTTCCTCGGCAGCTTCTTCGCCTTTTTCTTTCTTGATCTTGTTGTATTGGTTCCAGGTAAAAACCTCATTGGCAAACTCGCGCTCGGCCAGTTCGTAGCCCCATTTCATGAAAGCACCTTCGGTAAATTTCATGATATTGCCTTTATGCACCAGGGTTACCGAAGGAAGTTTGCGTGCGATAGCCAGTTTGATAGCCTGACGTATCAGTCGCTCCGAACCTTCCAGCGAAACAGGCTTGATGCCTATAGAAGCGGTCACCGGGAAACGGATGGACTTCACTTTCATTTCGTCTATCAAAAAGCGTTTTACTTTTTCGGCGGCGGGATCACCATACATAAATTCTATACCAGCATAAATGTCTTCGGTGTTTTCGCGATAAATGATCATGTTCACTTTCTCGGGAGCTTTCACCGGGCTAGGAACTCCTTTAAAATAACGTACCGGACGATAACAGGTATACAGATCCAGTTCCTGGCGCAGGGCCACATTCAGCGAACGCATACCTCCGCCCACGGGTGTGGTCAAAGGGCCTTTGATACCCACCAGATATTCGCGGAAATCGTTCAGGGTTTCTTCAGGTAGCCAACTTCCGGTTTGGTTGAAGGCTTTTTCGCCGGCCAAAACTTCTTTCCAGACTATCTTTTTGCTTCCGCCATAAGCTTTTTCCACAGCGGCATCAAACACCCTGATGGATGCGTTCCAGATATCAGTGCCTATTCCGTCGCCCTCAATAAAAGGTACTATAGGGAAGTTAGGTACTGTTAATTTACCATCTTTGATGGTGATCTTTTCTCCTGTCATTCTTTTTTTTTTATTTTTTATTGTTTTGAACTTGATTTACGTATTAAATTTAAAGCACTTCCGGCCTTGAACCATTCCAGTTGTGCGTCGTTATAAGTATGGTTGGCCATGATGGTTTCCGATCTTCCGTCGAAATGATTCAGCGAAACCATCACCTGCTTGCCGGGGGCCAATTCCGAAAGACCTAGCACAGAGATCTGGTCATCTTCCTGTATTTTGTTATAGTCTTCTTTGTTGGCAAAGGTAAGGGCCAGTATGCCTTGTTTCTTCAGGTTGGTTTCGTGAATGCGGGCAAATGATTTCACCAGTACCACCTTCACGTTAAGGAAACGTGGCTCCATGGCGGCGTGCTCGCGCGAAGAACCTTCGCCGAAGTTTTCTTCGCCCACCACTATCGATCCCATATTTGCCTCTTTATAAGCTTTGGCCACAGCGGGTACGGTATCGTATTCCGAAGTAAGCTGATTGAGTATGCGGTTCGATTCATCGTTGAAATAGTTTACGGCACCTATCATGTAGTTGTTGGAGATGTTCTCCAGATGTCCGCGATATTGCAGCCAAACGCCTGCCATTGATATATGGTCGGTGGTGCATTTGCCTTTGGCTTTAATCAGCAGGGGCAGGCGACTGTAATCTTTGCCGTCCCAGGCTTCGAAAGGTATGAGGTTTTGCAGGCGGTCCGAACCATCGGCAATCAGCACCTGCACGTCGCCCGAGTTGAGAGATTTCTGGTAACCATTGTCAACCGAACCGAAACCATTGGGAGGAAGGTCGAAACCTTTGGGCTCGGCCAGCATCACTGCCTGACCATCGGCATTGGTAAGCGTATCGGTCAGGGGGTTGAAGTCGAGGGTGCCGGCTATGGCCATGGCGGTAACTATTTCGGGCGAAGCCACGAAAGCATAGGTATTGGGGTTACCATCGGCACGTTTGGCAAAATTGCGGTTGAACGAATGTATGATGGTGTTCACCTCTTTCTTTTCGGCTCCCTGACGGGCCCATTGGCCAATGCACGAACCGCAGGCGTTGGCAAATATCTTGCCGCCGACGCGGTTGAACAGTTCGAAAAAGCCGTCGCGTTCCGATATAGAGCGTATCTGTTCCGAACCGGGTGTGATGGTATATTCCGATTTCACGCTGAGTTTCTTATCAATGGCATCGCTGACCACCGAGGCAGCGCGCGAAATGTCTTCATAAGACGAATTGGTACACGAACCTATCAGTCCTACTTCTATCTTCATCGGCCAGCCGTTTTGGGCAGCGGCTTCTTTCATTTGCGATATAGGCGTTGCCAAATCGGGAGTGAAAGGACCGTTGATGTATGGTTCCAGTTCCGAAAGGTTGATCTCAATCACCTGATCGTAATATTTTGCGGGCTCGGCGTACACTTCGGCATCGGCCCTGAGGTCGGCGCTGTGTTGGCCTGCCAATGCAGCCACCTGTTCGCGGCCCGTAGCGGTCAGATATTTTGCCATACTTTCGTCATAAGCAAACACCGAACAGGTAGCGCCTATCTCGGCTCCCATGTTGCAGATGGTGGCTTTGCCAGTGCACGAAAGCGACTGGGCGCCTTCGCCGAAATATTCTACTATGCAGCCTGTACCGCCTTTCACGGTGAGTATGCCGGCTATCTTCAGTATAATATCTTTGGCCGAGGCCCATCCGCTGAGGCGGCCACGCAAATGTATGCCTATCACTTTTGGGAATTTCAGTTCCCAAGGCATGCCCGACATTACGTCCACAGCATCGGCGCCACCCACGCCTATGGCTATCATGCCCAGTCCGCCGGCGTTAGGCGTATGCGAATCGGTGCCTATCATCATGCCGCCCGGAAAAGCATAATTTTCCAACACTATCTGATGAATGATTCCGGCTCCGGGGCGCCAGAAACCAATGTCGTATTTATTGCACACCGAACTCAGAAAATCGTAGACCTCGCGGTTGGTTACGTTGGCGGCGGCCAAGTCTTCGGCAAAGCCTGTTTTGGCCATAATCAGATGGTCGCAATGCACCGACGAAGGCACGGCTGTGGTAGGTTTGCCGGCCATCATAAACTGCAGCAGGGCCATCTGCGCGGTAGCATCCTGCATGGCCACGCGGTCGGGGTTGAAGTCGGCATAATCCACACCGCGGCGATAGATGCCGACGGCCGATTGGCTGAGATGGGAATACAATATTTTTTCGCTCAAAGTGAGCGGACGATCCAGTAGTTGGCGGGTTGCGGCTATCTTCTGCGATAGCGAGCGGTAAACGTTTTCAATAAGTTCGATGTCGAATAGCATAGGGTGTTGGAATTATTGTACAAAAATACTTCTTAAAAACAATATAACCAACAATATCAGCGTGACAAAAATCAATGGGGGAGAAAAGATTTGAGATTTTACATTTTTGATTTTACATTTTTGATTTGAGATTTTACATTTTTGATTTGAGATTTGGGTGTTGGTAAAGAATGGGCACAAGATTTTGTGCCTCTATGGGGGATGACAGGTTAAATGAATAGACCGATGTAAGAAACAGGTGTGAGCCTGAAGGAATAGAAAGAAGGCGGTGGAACCACTACCCAAAAGGGAGTTGTTTTCATGGTGGCTGTTGAATCCGCAAACACATGCAGAATTTAACTACGACAATAAAAAGAGTGAAAACACAAATACCATGATTCCCTATAAGCAGATGTATTACTGTGTTTTAAAATTTTCATATAAGACAGCAAAGATTATGAGCTCGCCCCTCATAAGTTAAAATACAAGCATTGATAAATGAAACACAAGCTGTGAAAAGTAAAACACAAGCGTTTTAAATGGAACACAAGCTGTAAAA
>CAZNRQ010000250.1:0-5389 GCA_964574845.1 uncultured Bacteroidales bacterium | reverse complement strand
ACCCTGTTCCTCTAGAAAGTCTTTTAGGGTATTCCATGCCAGTTCGTAGCTCATTTCGAAGAACTGAATGATACCAGCTTTCTGAATGATATCAGGACTTATGATGCCTAGTGCATCTTCCAGATGCATCAATGCTTTTTCAAAATTTGCAAAGCGTTGTTTCCAGCGTATATCATTGGTTTCCATAATGCAAATTTATGCAATTTTATTTCAATGTTTTTTCTTTTTCAGCTTTTCTTTTTTGCTCTTTTTAGGTCTTCAGAGAATTCATCCGACTATGCTTATATCATACGCATATCATCTGACGCTTTGCGTAGCTTTTTGGAAAATCATAGCATGGAGAAAAAAGGGGATACTGACTATTTACCCTTTAATTTAATGGATTCAGATCATAACAGGACTTGGTGGAAGGAAGTATTACTTTGACAGTTGTGCCTTTTCGGATAACGCTTTCGATGTCAATGGAACCATGATTTTGTCGGATAAAGTTTTTACACAGTTTTATACCCAGACCCGAACCCTTTTTGTAATCGGTACCATAAGTGGAATGGAATTCGTTGTCGGACAAAACTTTTTCTATGCTTTCCTTGATCATCCCCATACCCGTATCCTTGACCATTATTTTCACAAAATCCTTTTTTGAAGACAAGCTGAATGTAATAGAACCGTCTTCAGGTGTAAAATTCATTGCATTGGATAATAAGTTCCTTATGATCAGTCTGGTCATATCTTCATCTGCATATACATCATATTCCTGATCAAATTTGGTTTTCAATAAAATCTTTTTACTCTCGGCCTGGACTTTTACGTTGAAAATGCAATCCTTTATAATGTTGTTGATATTCAATATTTTCGGTTTGAAAATCATTTGATCACGATTCGATTTTGCCCAGTTGAGCAGATTTTCGAGAAGATTATAGGCCGCATGAGAAATTTCTTTTTGCGATTCTAAGCAAGTGTAAAGAGTTTCTTCATCCACGCTGCCTTTTTCGGCCAGCATCTCTGACATTTGCATTATGGAACCTATAGAACCACGAAGGTCGTGGCCGATAATAGAAAAGAATTTATCTTTATTTTCGTTTGCTTTTTGGAGTTCATTCTCCACATGTTTTTGCTCATCAATATCAAAATGAGCACCGATAGCCCGTAAAGGGTTTCCCTGTCCATCGCGTTCAACCACCCGACCTTTATCGAGTATCCATTTCCATTCGCCTTTTTTTGTAAGAAGTCGGTGAAGGCTTTGATAACTTGTTGTTTTACCCTTGAGGTGTTTATCGAGTTCCTCGTTGATATAGGGCAAATCATCAGGATGAACCAGGCGTTCCCATGAAGAAACATGGGGTTCGACTTCCGATTTTTCGTATCCCAACATGTGGCACCAAATGTCGTTGAAATAAACACTGCCTGTGACGATATTCCAATCCCAGAGTCCGGTTTCGGAGTTGTCGATGGCGAGGTTTAATCTGGCTTCGCTTTCAGACAATTTCCTTTGGAATATCAAACGCTCATAGGTCCCGGAAATCATATTTGAGATGGTACGCAGCAGTTCTATTTCTTCAATTTCAAAGACTTTATGGGTGACGCATTCATCGAACCCGATAAAACCAAAGAATTTTTCATCGACATACATGGCAAATACCAAAATGGATTTTATGACCTGGGGTTCCAACACCTGATAGACATCTATCGGCAGTTCGGTGATATCATAAGACAACACCTTTCCCTGCTCATCGAGAATCTTTTTCCAGGAAGGAATCATTTCCCAGGGGACATCCTGAAGTTCGTCAATTTGAGGGGTTATGCCAACATTGCACCATTCGTAAGTATTGCTGCATGAGGAAATGGTAGGATCATTTTCGAAAATATATACGCGACTGATGCCGGTATGTTCGCCCAACATCTTCAATACCTCATCCATAGTGTTGTCAAAATTCTGAAAAGAGTTCAGTTTTTTGGAGATATCCGCCAGAAGAGTTTGTTGCTTTAAATTATGCCTAAGTTTTTCTTTGGCGGTCATCAGATCTGTGATATCGTCAGCCGAGGTGAGCCAGTAGGTATGCGTTTGTATCTGTATCTTTTTAATAGAGAACAAACAATGCAATAGTTCGCCGTTTTTTGTCTTGACAATCATTCTTTCGTTTTCGACGCTTTTGTTACGGCTTAGTTTCTCAAGAAATGCATTGCGTAGACTAGAATCGTAATACATATCCAGCGCTGTAGAACTTTTACCTATCACTTCTGATTCGGAATAGCCTAAAACCTCCAAAAATTTACGGTTGACATGGATAAATACCCCACTTTCAATTTCGGAAAGTGCCATAAGAATTTCGCTATTGTCGAATACGCTGTAGAATTTCTCTTCCGACAAAGCCAGCTCAGAAAGGTTGCGGCTGACGCCAATAAGAACTTTTTGTGAATTCCAAACCCCATTATATACACGGGTTTCGACAGGAACATGAATTTTCAGTTTCGATAATAATGGCAAAGGACACTTTTCTGCTTCGCCATTCAGCATTTGCCCCACGATTTCGCCTGCCCTTTGACGATATTCAGGAGGATGGACCAATAATACACTTTTGCCAACCAATTCTTCTTTGGTATATCCCAATATCCTCATCACTGCCTGGTTGGTTTCTATGATATTTCCATCCAGGTCCAGAACAAAAAGAAAATCATCAATATCGTTAAAGAAATTTCTGAAATTGCTTTCGGCAATTTCTGAAATTTCATCAAGAAGACTAACTGAATATGGCTGATAATCCGAATTTGTTTTTTGTATAGACATTACTTTTATTTAAAAGCAAAATACACCCATGGAACTTAAAATCATTATCCTTACGTGGGATGCAAAGAAATGATCAAGCCCCAATCAGATGTTTTATGCTGGCATAAGTGGTTTTTGCTAAAACATGTCTATCTTGCTAATCAAAAACATGTTTAGGATGCAAAACTAATCAATAATCTGATTGCTCGAAACGGACTAATGAATGTTTTTAAACAATTCGAATAATGGTTTTGATTTTCAGACAAATAGAATTCCAATTATTTATCTATAATGATAAATATCAGACAATTATTTAAAAACAATCACACTGAATAAAAAAACTCCCTGCACGGGAGGTATGTAGAGAGCCCTGAAAATGCTATGAGGCCATTAAATTATTTCAGTGATGTTGATTTATCCCTCATCTTCAGAACTTAAGTTGGCGGCATAAACAAAACGCTTGTCGGCGGGGAGAGTGCTCAGATCGATAAGTACAGGAAGCTCAGGTGTTACGATAAACTTCAAGGTATCGGGAATTTCCGTCAGATCGTCGCGGTCGCTGAAAAACAGACAGGCATCTTTTTCGGCTAGATTAGTTGCTTCCCGTTCGGCGGAGGCTCCAGCCTCCGTCGTTCTATTCCTTCAGGCTCTTGCCTGAACCAGCGAAATCAATAAAATCAGCCGAATCACCTGTCCCGTATACCGATTCATCGGTATCGAGAGCGGTTCAGATAAATTGCTCGTATCTGCTACACTACCGCACGCATCTATAACATGGACGCACGCATCTAAAACATGCGCACACGCATCCCTACAAGCAAAATTGACTTCCCTATAAACTTTATTGACTTCCCTACGACCCAAATTGACTTCCCTACACGCAATATTGAATTCCCTACACACGATATTCACTTCCCTATACGCAATATTGACTTCCCTACACGCAATATTCACTTCCCTACACGCGATATTGATTTCCCTACATGCAATATTGATTTCCCTACACGCGATATTGACTTCCCTACAAACTTTATCGACTTCCCTACAAGCAATGCGAAATTCAATAAAAAGTCAAGGGAGAGAGTTAAAATGGAAATATTATTTCTTCCTCCCCACCATCATCCCGTTATTAAACGTCTCCGTGCGGCTGATGTCCGAAAAACCGGCGACAGTCATCCAGGAGCGAATCTCCTCTTCGGTATAGGTATCGCCGCGATCGGTGCCTACCAGCATATTGATGGCAAACATGGCTCCGGCAAAAGGTTGGGTGCGGTCGTCGTTCATCAGGTGGTCCTGTATCACTATAAGACCTCCAGGGTTCAGTGCTTCGTAGCATTTTTTCACCAGAAGCAGGTTCTCTTCCTCCGAATTAATGTGAACTATGGCTGACAAAAATGCCACATCGTAGCCCGAACCAAAGTCGTCGGAATGATAATCGCCCGAAATAAAACTAAAACTATTCGTAAGGCCCTCCTTCTCCACATACTGACGGGTGATGGGGATCACTTCGGGCAGATCGAACACCGTGGCCACATTACCGCCTTGCTTCTTAACAAATTCCATGGCATAAACCCCCGAACCACCGCCTATATCCAGAAAATGGCCTTTGCAGTCAGTGGGGAGTTTTTCAATAAGATCTTTGGCTTGCAGTGAGGCCCTTTCGTGCATGGCGCCAATGAATGATTCGGCCCAATTGCCTTGTCGGGCAGGTTTCAGCAACCTGCGTTGGGTTTCGCCCGTCCTCACCACCTCGGTCAGCGTCGACCAGGTATCCCACATATTCAGGGTATGATGAAATCCCCTGAAATAGGCAGGGCTGTTGCGCGAGAGATGTTTGGCCGAAAAAGCGGAATTATAGAAACGTCCTTCTTTTTTGCTCAGAAATCCAAGGGCACACAAGGCATTCATCAGACGGTCGGTGGCGCGGGCATGGGTGGAAATTTCTTTGGCCACTTCAGCAGAAGTCGTGCCCTGGTCAGGGATATGCGAAAAAACATCCAATTCATAAGCAGTGAGAATGATACGGCTGACCTGAAAAGAATAGACCATTTCGCGGAAAGCCAAAGGGGAGTTAATGGTAGTTTGATTGGGTTTCATAAGTTTCTAAGGAGTTTGTAGTAGGGTTTATAATTTCTCTTTCGATTCTTCGAACATAAAATGAGGCACGGTCAGATAGCAGGAACTGCCCTGGTAAAGAAGGTTGAAAACGGGCGACTCGTAAGGAATCTGGAGATAGTTCATAAACACGGTATGCCCCATCACTTCGTATTCGGCCAGTGTTTTCAGCACCATACGGCAATAGGTAATGATGGTTTCGCGTTGGTTGAGCACCAGAAAACCCTGTGCGCTCAGCAGTAGCTGGGGAGGATTATCGAGGTTGATCAGCGCCGGCATAGCATTGTAACATTCCATAACCTCCCAGGTGGTTTGCGATTTCTGGCATTTGAGGTTCTTTTCAAATTCCTTGAGGAAGATCAGCAGGGGTATGTTCTGGGCTTCGTATTTTTTCAGACTGTCTTCCGCTATATTGCTGATGATGAAAGTAACGGGGTTGGCGGTGGTTCCTCTGAGCATTTCGCCGGTGATGAAAGTGCAAACAAAAGTATTGTTGCCGGCGGTGCATTT
>CAZNRQ010000249.1:0-5391 GCA_964574845.1 uncultured Bacteroidales bacterium | reverse complement strand
GTGAGGAAGGATAATATCCATACCAGTAATACCACCAGTAGGGGAAGGAAGCCGTGCGCACCACCCGGTATTTCACCTGTGCATGGTCGATATTCGAACCGGCATATGCCTTGGCAGTGCCTTTCACGGTCACCTTTTCGCCCAGTTTGTAGGTACCCTTAATCGGGTCGAAACCTACTTCAAACTTCGGACGTTTGTATTCTTCTACCGAGAAAAACAGGTTGCCCCAGGCATCCCCAATGTGCATCTGTCCGTTCAACAGCCCTTGAGGTATCACAAAGTTTCCGCTGAATGTGCCATATTCGTTGCTGATCAGTTTCTGCTCGGCCACTTTCTGATAATTTACGTCATACAGAACCACCGTAGTTTCCGTACCCGGTTTGATCTCAGTGGTTGTCCCGTCGGTTTCCAGCACAATGCCTTTAAAATATAGGGTCTGCCCCGGACGATAAATGGCCCTGTCACCAAAAAAGATCGTTTTCAGGTATTTTTTGCTGGTATAGTCCGAATTGCGGTATTGATAGAAGGCATCGGTTTTCAACTGGTCCTTATTGTAGTTGAGTTCGGCAAAATACGTGTAATAGTTGTCGCCCTGTGGATTGGTCATAAACATGCCGTTTTCGTCGCTGATGCAATATTGCCCTTTGTGGAATTCATATTTGCGGCTGGTATAATCATAAACCTGGTTGTAGATTTGCGCCCCGACACCCTTCAAAGGCGTTCCGCTGTTGCGGTCTGTCACTATGAACTGAACATTTCCGTTGGTCAGGGTGCGTTTCAGGTAAGCAATATTTGAAACCCAGAAGGTGGAATAACAAACGGCATTCTTATCGTACGAAAAACCTTTGTCAGTTCCCAGCAGTATCACATAGAAACCAGCTTCCAGATCAGGCATTTTAATTTCCGAAGAATGATTTTGGTAATCCATTGGATCGGTCAGGTTCACTGTGAATTCTTTGGTGACAGGTTGTTTGAGGTATTGTTTCACCATTTTGTCACCATAGTAATAATCTTCGCCCAGCCTGTCGTTCCACTCGTAGCTGATCTTTGAGATACGCACGAAAACGTTTTTCAGATTTCTGTAATTGATCAGTCCCCTGAAAGGTTTATTGGGCTGATTGACCTCTTCAGAATTAAAAGAAAGTGATTTCTCAGCAATTTTCGATTGCAGGTATTTGCAATTACCCGAACCGAAAGCATCCGGAAATTTATCTATGGCTTCACTACAAATCGCATAAGCCTTTTTCAGTTTCCAACGGTCGTTGTCGTCGTTGGAATTCGCCCAGTTATTGCCCTGTGCGTAGTAATAATTGGCAATTTCGTAGATGACCTCCGTTGAAGCCGGGAAAGTCACGAATTTCTTCTGCAGGTTCTCCAGTGCCTGCATGTATAAGGTGTCCTTATCAGGATGAACGGATTTCTGCCTGACGAATTTCAATCGTTTCAGATCATTGTCTATCAAAACCTGCGGGTTGGTGTCGTCCTTATGAAAGCGAATCAAGTCCTGAAGGATGAGTGTGGCGTAATACTTCAGATTATAGGTGTCTTCGGTGGTGATCTTGTTGTTGATGAAT
The DNA here is from genome assembly GCA_964574845.1 of uncultured Bacteroidales bacterium. Classification (GTDB taxonomy): domain Bacteria; phylum Bacteroidota; class Bacteroidia; order Bacteroidales; family CAIWKO01; genus CAIWKO01. The sequence goes on along the minus strand of CAZNRQ010000249.1, from coordinate 3,817 downwards.
TTATCGTAAGGGTCAAAATACGAAGCATCGTTTATTTCAAATCCATTGGCAGGGGATACCAATCCGGGTTCTTCGTTCATAAAGAAATCGACAGCCCTGTGCGCCAGAAAATCATACAATGTCGGACGGTAGTCGCTGGAATTGGCTGATTGTTTCACCAGTATGGCATCATACACATTGATGGAAGTTTTTTTAAGGTTGGCAGCATCTTCCAGCGAAAGCTGGTAATTCTTGATCACTTGTTCAATTATCTTTCTCAGATCCCAGGTCCTGATGTCTTCCGGCACAAAGTTGACCGTCTCGGTCCGGTTCAGGAATTTGTAGCGGTTGGTCAGGTAATATTTCCAGTAAACTTCAGCTGTCATGGAATACATCACAGGTTTCACAGGGAACTTGGCTTCGCTGATCTCCTGATTCAGGTCGTTGATCTCTTTCACATAATCATCATCGCTGATATACGATTCCAGTTTGAGCTTATAAGTGACCGCTTTCACAAAGTTGCCGGTGTTGTTCTCGTTTTTGGCTTTGGTATAAATAATCTGGACAACTTCAATTGCTGAGCGGGTAAGACCTTTGGCCACCAGAGAATCGGCTTTTGCCCACAGCTTAGTGTAATCATCATTCAGCGAAACCATTTCGCTTACGGTCTTGTGATGTTGAAAGGCCGGAACAATCGATTTAACGGCAATAGCAGTTACGGTTATGAAAATAACCAGGGAAAGGATTTTTACTGTTTTCATTTGATTTTATTAAAGATTGTTTCTAAGATGCAATATCCGAAAAATTCCATAAAGTTTCCGGAAAAAAATATCAAAAAAGGAAGTTTACTTCAATAGATTGCTGTAAAGATCTTTTTTTTGAAATTTGCCTTTTATGAATGCAATTTTACCTTTTGAAATCACATAAGCTGGAGCACCCTTAACTTTTATTCCTTCGTAGATATTCGAGTCGCATTGCTGAAACTGGGTGGTTTTTTCGATAGTGCTCTCAGCATTGGGATCCCAAAGAACCAAATCTGCATCAGAAGCTACCGCAATGATCCCCTTTTTAGGATATAAACCAAAGATCCGGGCCGCATTGGTTGAAGTGAGTTCGACAAAACGTTGCATGGAAATACGGTTTTGCAAAACCCCGTAAGTATAAAGCAGCGGTAGCCGATATTCAATGCCGCCTGCTCCGTTTGGAATTCTCGTGAAATTGTTTGCCCCTTTGTCTTTTTGTCCAAAAGTATCAAACGGACAATGATCGGTTGAGATCACATCAACAGTTCCTGCTGTGATATTCTCCCACAAAGCATTCCTGCTATTGATATCCCTGAGTGGAGGACTGATCACATATTTCAGCGAATCAGGCATAGGTTTCGCGTAATTGTCTTTATCAAGCATGAGATACTGGGGGCAGGTCTCTGCATAAACTTCGGATGTCTTTTTATATTCCGCAATTTGCTTTATCGAATCTTTGGCTGAAATATGAACCAGGTAAGTTTTGCATTTGGTCGATTTAGCAAGCTCCAAAACTTTTGCAACCGCATCCGATTCCACTTTTTCGGGCCTCGAAAGTTCATGATATAAAGGAAAGGTTTGGCCGTTTGCAATATACTCTTTCTGAAGTTCGCTGATTTTATCACCATCTTCGCAATGGATCATCAGCAAAGCATTACTGGCAGCAAGTTGCTTCATGATCTTTTCCAATGCAACATAGTCTATTCCTATGGTGTTTTTATAAGCCAGGTAGACTTTGAAGGAGGTGATTCCTTCTTCATAAATGCATCGTGCAATATCATTGGCCGTGTTTTCATTATAGCCTGAGATTCCCATGTGGAAATTATAATCGATCAATGAATTCTCAGCATCTTTTATACGCAAACGGTAGGCTTCCACCAGTGACTGGTTGCGGGAAGGTGTCACAAAATCAATAATAGTAGTTGTTCCTCCGGAAAGTGCTGCTATGCTGCCCGAATAGAAATCATCGGATGAGTTGCCGGCAGGTGTTGGCAATGCAAGATGGACATGAGGATCTATCCCTCCGGGAAAAGCAATCAGACCATTGGCATCAATTACATTTACAGTGAAAGTGTTCCCATAAATATTATTCGAAATCTTAACGATTTTGCCGCTATTTATAAGTATATCCGCAATGAAGGATTCATTAGCATTTACGATTTGAGCGTTTTTGATCAGCAACATAATTTAAATGGTTTTCATTTTGTCCCAAAGTTTCAAGCTAAGTTTCCGGCTTTGTGCCATAATTTCATCCTCGTTTACTGTCGTCACTTTACGGTCTTTCACAATAAGTTTGCCATCAGATATTACATGCTGCACATGTTTCGACTCTATACTAAATACAAAATGTCCAAGGAAATTGTTTGAGTTGATCTCTGTGGGCGGGTTATAATCCAGTACCACCAGATTGTTTTCACCGTCTCCGGTGAAATTGTTTCCGGCAACATAGCGATGGATATTCCGAAAACGCCTGTAAGTTTCACCGTAATCAATCGTATCGAAATTCTGCCCGGCGAAGAAACTGGTTTTGGCGCTTTTCAGAATATCGCTGTGCATGCCGTCGGTTCCGAACATGACATTTTTGGCAATTTTTCCGGAATTGAAGAAGCCTACTTTGTTGTTCAAGTTGCTGTCAGTATTTTGTGCCAGCCAAACATCCGAATGCTGAATCAGTTCCCTTTCGGCATCATTGATATGGAGGCAATGGCTCAATATGGTTTTGGAGGATTGAAGCAAGCCAAAATCCGATAATCTTTCCAACACACTTTTGCCGTATTTCTTTTGAGAATCTGTTTCATCAATGGGGTCTTCGGCCACATGAATGTGAATGCCCGAATTGTATTTCTTCACCAGTTCAGCCGACTTTGCCAATGTGTCATCCGAAACGGTAAATGATGCATGCAGGCCCACCAAACCCTGATGTTTGGATAAATATGCTTCGGTTTCTTCCAAAGCCTGCTGTGTGGCTTCTTTTCCGTTCCTGTCCGTAATCTCGTAACATAGCAAATGTGACACACCCACTTTGTCGAAAGCTTTGGAAATGATATTCAGTGATCCTTTAATATGCGAAGGGGAGGAGTGATGATCCACCACAAAAGTGACACCGTTCTTCGCACAGGCAATGGCAGTTGCCAAGGCACTGGCTTCTATCATTTCAGCATCCAGACAGACATCCAGTGTCCACCAGATGTATTTCAGGGTTTCTTCAAAATTTACCGGAATCTTTTTAGGTGCTCCCATACCCGTTGCCAAAGCAGAATACACATGATGATGCCCGCAACCAAAGGAACGGGTTACGATCTTGTTATTACAGTGGAGAATAATTTCTGCACTTGGTATTGAACCATTTAAAGAAATGAATTTCATTTCACCGTTATACCCTTCTTCCATAAAAATATGACAAGGAAGAATTTCAAAGCTTTGGGCATCAAGATAAAGGCTATTTAGAAGTAGTAAGGACATAGTTACAGTTTTAAAATGCTAAATTAGTCATAAATATGATTTTTGCTGTATCCAAATGGTATATATTTAAACTGTTTTACGAACAGTTCTGTCTTGTAATTAGCCTTGCGATTTTTTAAAATATTTATAGAGATTTTTAAGGTGCTTTTTTCGATTTTGCAGTTTTAAAAAAATGAATTTAGAAGTAGAATTAAAGCAGATTAGCAAAAGTAAATATTTTTAAATCAATGTGTTGATGTATTTGATTCTTTAAAGAAAACTGACTAATGAGTCAAATTACCTGGTTTATTTTAAGTGGTATACTAAATGAAAAAATTAGTGAAACACTAAGGTTTTCAAGTGAAACACTAAGT
>CAZNRQ010000248.1:979-5420 GCA_964574845.1 uncultured Bacteroidales bacterium | reverse complement strand
CGATATCATGGGCCATTTCACAGGAATGCCCAGCCAGGGATCGGTAGAACCCCATCGTCCGGGGCCTATCAATACGTATTTCTTCTTCATGTCGAGATACAACTGGTTGATGCGCTCAATGGTCAGTGCCGTCTGTGGGTTTTTCGCTGCATCAAAGGAATCGGGCTTCACATACACCACATCATGCACATCGTCGTAAACTCCGTTTCCCAAAGCCATGGCTGAGGAAATGATGGCATCGTCGTAGCTTATATTCTCCAGATCAGCGGTTATCTCTTCCTTATTGTTAACAATAGGGCGTATCTGCAGGAAATTAAAAATCCTCGGGTAATTGGGCGGAACATCGAGGTTGGCAGCAAACTCTATCTCGACCGGATTGTTCATTTCGCGCTCTCCTACCTGCAACAAGGTTTTGATGATATCAGGCAATGGGAAAGTATTGTAGTTAAGTATCCTCGAAAAGGTAACTATTTTTTTGCCTTCGGTATCAAACGAGTCGCGAATGATATTATTATTGTAATCAAAAGTAGAGGTTACAAATTTCAATGCGCTGTCGTTTTCAGCAGCTTTTAGCGGTAATCGCGAAATATTCACCCCATCGTCCACTGAGGCATGAAAACTCTCGGGATTCATGTCGAGAGCATAAAAATAACGCTGCGTTTCGCGCAAAGCCATCTCAGGCGACGAAAGCTGAATGATCTTTTTGGGATAATGAGGCGAAAAACGCAGGGTTACGCCCCCATCCACAATATATTTACCCAGTCCGAAAGCGATATTGGCAATTCCTTCTTCCGCTTTTTCGGGCGAGATAGGATAAAAATTGGTGGAACGGGCCACTCCTGAAATAGTGGGATAGAAAGTATCTCCGTATTGCTTACCACAAACCTCCTGCAGAATGATGGCCATCTTTTCCTCGTCAATCACATTGGAAGTGGCGGTCATATAGGCCTTGCTGGCTTTGAAATACACCGAGGCATACACCGACTTGATAGCACAACTCAGCATCTCGAGCATCTTACGTTCGTTATCCACTTTCGGGATCATGTAAGTAGAATAAATTCCGGCGAATGGCTGATAATAGGAGTCTTCCAGCAAACTGGACGAACGTATGGCAATAGGATTCTTCACCACATTGATGAAGGCGGCAAGGTCTTCGTGAATACGGAAAGGCAGACGGGCTTTTACAAAACAGCCCAGTATCTCCTCGTCCGACATTTCCGAAAGGCCGATCTTGTAAAGCTTGTTGTCCTCCATGAACTCGTCGAACACATCGGTGGTAAGCACAGCCGTGCGGGGAATGGTGATGAGTACGTCGTCGAACTTATCCAATATTTGGTTGCGTTTGATGAGCGAATCGATGAAAGCCAGACCTCTTGCCTTTCCTCCCAATGACCCCTGCCCTATTCGAGAAAAGAATATATACTCATCGAAACTGTCGCGGTTGAATTCGGCAATGATACCGCGGGCCTTGTTCAATCGATAGCTGGCAATATTGTCGAAGAGGAAACGTTTCACCTCGTCTATGTCCTGAAAATCTTCGGGGCGGGCAAATTTGAATACCTCGCCTAAGGAAAACAGCGCCCTGGCATTGAGCCATTTCGAGAAGTGATTTCTTTCGATGTGATAGCGCAGGGAATCATCAGGTATCTCGAATATCTTCAACTGCAGCGACTGCAGATCCTGGGCACGGGAAATTTCTTCGTAGGTAACGGGATCACGGAAAATGAAATCGCCGAACACCATATATTCATTGATAAAATCGCGCAACTCCAGCGACAGAGTCTTGGAATTTTTATAAAGGAACTTCACTTTAAAATTCCTTGCTATATCTTCGTTTTCCAGGTCGGAAGATTGTATGAGGACGGGCAGAAATTCATCGTCGGCACGTATCTTTTCCACCAGTTTGACTCCGGCCTGAGGGTCGGTTTTGCCGTCTTTCAGGTACGACATATCGGTGATGATACCGAGCATATTGTTCTTATACATATCGTAGAAGCCAATGGCTTCCTCGTAGTTCTTGGCCAAAAGTATCTTTGGGCGGCCCCTCATGCGGAGCATCTTCTGATGCTCATTGAGCCCCTCTATCATAAACTCTTTCGACTGTTCGAAAATGGTCTTGTAAAGTATAGGCAGATAGCTGGAGTAGAACCTGATGGAATCTTCGACCAGCAGTATAGACTGTACGCCCACATCTTCCACATCCTGATGCACATTCATTTTGTCTTCTATCAGTTTGATGATGGCCACCAGAATATCGGTGTTGCCCAGCCAGCAAAAGGAATAATCATAAATAGCCAGTTCCTCTGCCTTGAATTTTTCCGTGATCTCGCGTGAGAAAGGGAATAAAACTACTATAGGTTTTTTGGGGTATTTGATTTTGATCTTTTTTGTCAAGCCCAAAGGGTCGTCAATACTGAGCATGGTGATGATGAGATCGATATTGTCGCGGTGCAATATGTGCATGGCTTCCTCGTGATTGGAGGCCAGAATGAAGCGCGGCGGATACCTCAGGTTGAGCGCCACATATTCGTTGAAGATCTGCTCATCAATGCGCCCGTCTTCTTCCAGCATAAAGGCATCGTAGGTACTGCATATCAGCAAGACATGGTAGATACGCTTTTGCATCAGTAGCTTAAAGGATCTGTCCTGAAAATAGTATTTCTGAGCGTCGAATAGTTGTTTGGTAAGTTTCATTTTCGTTAGTTAGGCTGTTTGATGTGTCATTTCCTTAAACTTGAGCATTGAGAGTTGTGAGTTGAGAGTTGAGAATTTTTTTCATTAATTTTAATGTTCAATGTTCAATTTTCAATGCTCAAGTTTCTTCTTGCTAAAATAGTTCCAGATATAGTAGACCGGAATTCCCAAAGCTACAATTCCCAATCCCGGCCAGGTGTAATCAGGTTTGTAGATGAGTAGGATGATCATGATCAGTGTGCAGACCAAAATATAAAGTATCTGCAAAACGGGATAACCAAAAGCCTTGACGGGCCTTTCGGAATCGGGTATTTTTTTACGCAGCACGAATATGCCGGCAATGGTCAAAATATAGAAGAGTAGTACCGCAAAGACTACATAATCCAACAGATCGCTGTAAGCACCTGTTAAGCAGAGCAGGGAGGCCCAGAGACATTGTATCCACAGACCTACAGAAGGTACCTGAAAACGGTTGAGCACACCGGCTTTTTTGAAGAATAAGCCATCGTGCGACATGGTATGGTACACTCTGGCTCCCGACAATATCAGTCCGTTGTTGCAGCCAAAGGTGGAAATTACGATGAAAACCGCCATGATCAATGCGGCGTTGTTACCAAAAATGGTACTCATGGCAGCGGTCCCCAAACGGTCGTCGGTGGCGAATTGCATGCCGCGCTCCATTAACGTGGCTCCTTCAAAAGTACCCCTTAGCGGAAGCACCTGCAGGTAAACCACATTGGCAAGTAAATAAATAACGGTTACTATCAGTGTTCCCAAAAACAAACTCAGAGGGATGTTGCGCTTGGGGTTGATCACCTCGCTGCCGTTGAAGGTAATGTTGTTCCAGGCATCGGACGAAAACAAACTTCCTACCATAGCTGTGCCCAGAGCCGCTACTATAGCAAATCCGGAGAGGGCGGTAAATCCCGTTCCGTCTTTATTCACATGAACCGCATTCCAGAAAAAATTGCTGTTGATTTGCATGACCCCCGAATTGGAAACAAAGAACAAGCCTATCACCAGGAAGATGAGCAGTACGGCCACCTTGGTCAGAGTGAAACTGTTCTGAACTATCTTGCCCGATTTTATTCCTCTTGAATTCAGCCAGGTCAGCACCAGAATGGAGGCAATGGCCAGCATCTGGACCGTATTAAATTTGAATCCCATGAGTTCGACAAGCACATTCTTTTCGGAAAACCAGGGGACTATCACTCCCATAAATTTGGCGAAAGCCATTCCCACAGCGGCTATGGTGCCGGTTTGTATAACCGTGAACAGGGTCCATCCGTAAAGAAATCCCGTCAAGGGGTTATAAGCTTCGCGCAGGTAGACATATTGTCCTCCGGCTTTGGGCATCATACCGGCCAGTTCGCCATAGCTGTTGGCAGCAATGATGGTGAGCAATCCGGTGATCACCCAAACGACCAAAAGCCATCCGGGAGCTCCTACCTGTCGTGATATATCAGCACTGACGATAAAGATTCCGGAACCTATCATGGAGCCGATAACAATTGCTGTTGAATCGACAAGCTTCAGGTTTTTCTTGAAAGTTTGTACGGTTTGTGGCATAGAGTTTTATTGTTTTATTGATACCTTGTTATATTGTTAGAAGAACGAAGACCGAAGTCGGAAGAACGAAGACCGAAGTCGGAAGACCGGAGACCGAAGGCCGGAGACCGAAGTCGGAAATCGGAAGACCGGAGACCGAAGGCCGGAGACCGAAGTCGGAAATCGGAAGACTGTAGTC
>CAZNRQ010000248.1:0-969 GCA_964574845.1 uncultured Bacteroidales bacterium | reverse complement strand
TTCTATTTTATCTTATTTTTAAATGAAATCATCATATTCATAAGATTAAATGCGAATTCGTATTGTTCTTTGAATTCAACTTCTGAAATATATTTTCTGTTCCTTGCTTTATATAAACAGGTAATAACTTCCGCTAACGAACGAATTGCATAACCTATGAATTTTTTAAATTCGGGATTGGATTGTCCTATTGAACCCTCTGAAATATTAAGGGCAATCGAGTCAACTGCTCTTCTTATTTGGGAAGAAAGATTATAAATTTCTTCTTTTGGAAATGTAAAAGCAATTTCATTAATCCTTTCACCATAGTCCATGGCCTTTTGCCAGATGGTTAATTTCTCAAACTTAAACTCCATTATTCCGTTTTTTATTATTAAATCATACATTGCAATACCACCTTTCTAACTTCAGGCTTCCGACTTCTTCCGACTTCCGACTTCCGACTTCCAGCTTCTAAAATACTATCGCAAAGTAACAAAAAAACTCCTTCCAAAATTGAAAGGAGTTTTTTTTCATTATTAAAAAATAATTATCAATTAGGTGTGAAACTCTTGAGCATTTCGAGCACGGTATCGGTCTGGCTTTCGCGATACGATACCCAAATATAAATGCTGATGCTGGGATAATCGGGATCGACTATGAGCATGGTTCCTATGTTGAAACCATCTTTGTCGCCTTCGTACAATACGCCCCAGTAGCCATTCAGTTTTTCTTCATCCAGTTCCACTACATCGCCAATGTTTTTCACTCCATTGTCAACAGCCCAATCGTAAACGGCTTTGGTCATCTCGCGATGCGACAAAGTTTCGTCCTTGCGGGGATAGATGCTCAGATTGATATTGCGGTTGTGGCCTATCCATTTTTCGCCGGTAGATTCGTCTACTTCGAAATCTGAAGGGACTTTAAATTTTGTTTTGTAAGTATCCCATGTGAAAGTTTTCATCTGACCGAAAACATGAGTTCCGGATA